>DASQJK010000152.1:0-5626 GCA_035631095.1 Thermoanaerobaculia bacterium | reverse complement strand
CCCCCGCGTCCTTCGCGTTTCTCATCGACACGTCGGGGAGCATGAAGATCGCGGGCAAGCTCGAATCGGCCAAGAGCGCGGTGAGGCACGTCATCGAGAACCGCCGCGCGGGCGACGATTTCGCGCTTTTCGCCTTTGCCGAGGACGAGGTCTCCCTGGTTTCCGACTTCTCCGCGGACCCCACGCGGCTCCTGCGGGCTTTGGACAAGCTCGAGGCGGGAGGCCGTACGGCCCTCTTCGACGCCGTGGCCGCGACGCCGACCAAAATGATGGCCGGCCGCAACGGAAAGCGCGCCATCCTCCTTTTCACCGACGGAGTGGACAACGCCAGCAAGCTCACGTCCCTGGAAATGGCAGAGATCCTGCAGCAGGTCTCGATACCGGTGTACGCCGTGGGCATGAAGAACGCGGCGTTCGACCGGTTGACGGACGAAGAGCGGAAGGACCTCGCTCTCGACAACTTGAAAATGCTCGCCTACTCGAGCGGCGGGCAGCTGTTTCTCGCGTCGGGTGAAGAGGACTTGAAGCCGATCGCCGCGAAGATCAACGGGGAGGTGAGAAAACAGTACTTGATGGGATTCGCGCCATCGGGTCGGGGCGAGCTAAAATACCAGGTGGTCGTAGTTTCGGTACTCAAGCCGGGCAAATGGGTTGTCCGCACCCGTCGCGGTTACCGGGGAACGGCGCCCGCGGCGGTCCCGTAACGAGGGAGATTTGAGGAGGAGAGACATGGTGAAGAGACCAGGAATCTGGATCGCGGGCGGGGCGCTCCTTCTGGGCACCTTCGGGCTCGGCGGCTGCGCGACCAAGCGCTTCGTCGGCGAAGAGGTCTCCAAAAGCAGCGCCGCGTCGGAGAAGAGGATCAACGAGGTCGAGTCTCAGGTCGAGTCCGCTCAGAGCAAGATCCGGGATCACGACACCCGGATCACCGAGCTCGACAAGTCGACCCGCGACGCGCTCGAGCGCGCGCAGGCCGCGGGCAAGCTGGCCGAGGGCAAGTTCGTCTACTCGCTGGTTCTCTCCGATGACGCGGTGAAATTCCCCACGGCGAAGTGGGCCCTGTCCAAGGAAGCGGAAGCGAAGCTCTCGGAGTTTGCCGACAAGTTGAAGTCGGAGAACAAGAACGTCTATCTCGAGATTCAGGGTCACACGGATTCGACCGGCTCCGCGATGGTCAACTACCGCCTGGGCGAGGAGCGCGCGGAAGCTGTCCGCCGCTACCTGAACAAGGCGGGGATCGCGCTGAACCGGATGTCGACGATCTCCTACGGCGAAGATGAGCCCGTCGCTCCGAACAAGTCGAAGCAGGGCCGTTCGAAGAACCGCCGCGTGGTCGTCATCGTCCTCGCTTAGTACCTTTTCCTTCGAATCGCTTCTGAACGCCCCGCCTCGGCGGGGCGTTTCTTTCTGCCCCCTCTCCCGCGCGGCGGGGTGAGGGGGCCGCAGCCCGTCCCGGCTGAGCCGGGCGCCTCTTTCTCAGATTCTCGAGCACTTTCTCGAAGTCTTCCGGCACCGGCGACTCCACCCGCACCACCGCCCTGGTCCGCGGGTGCGTGAATCCGAGCCTCCGCGCGTGAAGCATCTGCCGGGGGGCGTCGATGGCCGCCGCCTCTCCCGGCCGGCGGCGGTACACGCGGTCTCCGACCACGGGATGCCCTTCGGCCGCGAAGTGGATCCGGATCTGGTGCGTGCGGCCGGTCTCGAGCGTGATGGAAACGAGGGAAGCGCCGTGCAGCCTCTCCCGCACGCGGTACCGCGTCACGGCGCGGCGGCCCTGCTCCCCCCGTTTCGCCACACCGCGGCGGCCGAGGCCCGCGTCGCGGACGAGCTCGGCGTCGAGAGTACCGGCCTCCGCCGGAGCTCCCTCGACGATCGCGAGGTACTCGCGCTCGATGTCGTGCGCGCGGAAGAGCTCCTGAAGACCGTGGAGGATCTCGCGGCTGCGCGCGAAAACGATCGACCCTGACGTGTCCCGGTCGAGACGGTGGACGACGCCCGCGTAGGGCCTGCGGCGGTAGCGATGCTGGAGGTAATCGAGCACCCGGGCGAGCAGCGTGTCGCTCTCGCGCTCGGGAGTAGGAACCGAGAGCAGTCCCGCGGGCTTGTCGACGATCAGCAGGTCGTCGTCTTCGTAGAGGACCGTCAGCCTCGTCCGCACTCGGTGGAGCGGAGGTCGGTTGGGGAAGTAGGCCACCGCGGCCTCCTCCGGCACGTCGATGCCCGGCTCGGCGGCGGCTCCTCCGGCCACCTCGACGCGTCCGGAGCGCACCGCGTCTCGCGCGGCCCGCCGCGACAGCCCGAATTCCTTCGCCACACGCTGGTCGAGCCTCATGGCGTTCTCTTTCGTTCGCCGCGGCCGGCTGGTATGCGCACCTGGATGAAAAAGGCGGAATCTCCGATCCGCGCACCCGCAGTCGGGTTGGGCCCGTAAGTGGCGGCCGGGCTGAACCGGGCATCGACGAGCGCCCCCAGACCGGTCGAGTAATCGCGTCCGAACGCCCGCGCCCCTTCGCCGACCGCGAGCGCGTTGACGAGCAGGAGCGCATCGGGCGGATGCAGGACGAGAAGCCGCGCGATCTGCGCCTCGCCGCGCGCGTCCAGGTGGCCCGGCCAGAACTGTTCGAGCGGCAGCGGGTTTCTCGCGCCGGTGACGTACTCGAAGAAGCCTGCCTCCGGCATTCCCGACAGGGTCGCGCCCCGCGAGGGCAGCCTCCGCGCCAGGTCCTGGAGCACAAGGCGCGAGGTGGCCGCCTCGACGGAAGGAAGCACCACCGGTCCCGCGGCGGTGTCGAGGCGTTCCCAGCCGGGTCCCCGATAGGCCGCAGCAAGCGAAGATCCCCTCAATACGACGAACACTGCCAGCGCGGCGGCCGCCAGCCGCGGCAGGGCATCGCCCGTTCCCGCCGCGAGCCGCCGCGCGGCGCCGCCCGCCGCGGCGAGGGACACGGCGACGGGAAGCGGAAGGAAGAAAGCGTTGTAGGGACCCGCGTATCCGGCGGCGAGGGCAATCCGCGCCCCGAAGAGCACCGCCATGAGGAGCGCGCCGTCGGAAACCGCCGGCACCCACTCGAGGGACGGCTGGCTCCGGAGTCTCGCCGCGACACGCGCGGCCGCGGCGGCGAACACGACGAGCGGCACGAGGCGCACGAGCGGGGGAACGAGCCCGAGCGTCGATTCCCAGCTCGGCGGCGGAAAGTGAAAGGGGAAGGCCACGACGGCGACGAGAGCGACGGCGCCGAGCTCCACGCCCCGGGCGGCGGAAGCGCTCACCGATCGCGCGGACCGCGCGAAAGCGGCCGCTGCCGCGAGGCCTCCGGCGGCGAGCATCGCGACGACCGCGCAGAGCACGAGCTCGAGCGCGCGAAAGCCGGGCCGGTCGAGTCCGGCGTAGGAGCGGTAAACGTTCTGAAATGCCCGCGGCGGCCGCAGAATCGCGAGCCAGCCGTCCTGAATCAGCGTCTCCGCCGGAATCCCCCACGAGACCGCGGCATACGCGGCCGCGGACAGGACGAGCGGAGCGCCGGCGACGACTGCGACGCGACGCGCCCTGCGAACATCCAGAGCGGCGGCGGCGATGCCGGCGACGCCGAGCTCCGGCCGCGCGAGGAGGGCCGCCAGGAGGCATGCGCCCGCCGCCCCGTCTCGCCACGGAGACGCATCTGCGGCGAGCGTCGCCAGAGCGCCGAGGATCGCGGCCGCGGCGATGGCGGTGTCGAAGCTGAATGGGAACATCCACCCGCCCGGCCGGAGGAAGAAGGCGGCGACGACGGCCGCGGCCGCTGCCAGCGCGCCTTCGATCCCGGGCATCCAGCGGCGGCACAGCCGGCGAAGCGATTCGAGCGCAGCCGCGGCGAGAAGTCCCGCAAAAAAAGTCCGCGCCGCGATCGAGCTTCCGGCGGCCCGCTCGATGAGCGCGCCCGCCCACGGCCCCAGCGGTCCGTGGTGGAAGTGGATGCCGCCGTAGAGTGCTTCCCCCTGTGCGAGGCGGCGCGGAACCATGAGCTCGCGGCCGGAGTCGACGAAAGGCTCCATCCAGCGGTTCCAGGAGGCGGCGAGGAGCAGAAGGAACGCCAGCCAGGGGAGAGCGGCGGCAGCAATGCGTGCGGCAGGAGACGGGATGACGCCCCTCCTTGCTCCGTCCACCGAACGAATGTACTCGATCGATTCGATTTCAGGGCGGGAACCTTGCAATATGGAGGCGGCGTGACTGTGCTCGAACGACTGGAGCGGACCGGCCTGCGCCGTCTTGGAACGCCGAAGCGCGGGTTTCGTTATGTCCACGCCGATGGAAGACGAGCCTCCGCGGCCGAGACGAAGCGGATCCAGGAGCTCGTCATCCCGCCCGCCTGGAAGGACGTCCTGATCGATCCATCCCCTCGCGGCGCCGTGCAGGCCATGGGCAGGGACGCGGCCGGCCGGTGGCAATACCTCTACAGCGAAGCGCGGGCCGCTCGGCGCGAGAAGGAGAAATTCGACCGGCTCCTTCACTTCGCTCAGGCGTTGCCGAAAATGCGCCGCGCCGTCGCAAGGGACATCCGCCTGCCCGGAATGCCGCGCGAGAAGGTGCTCGCCTGCGTGCTCCGGATCCTGTCTACCTGCTTCCTCCGTCCCGGCAGCGAGATCTACGCGGAGGAGAACGGAAGTTACGGGATCGCGACGTTGCGCGCGAAGCACGTCAAGGTGAAGGGTGACCTCGTCCTCTTCGACTTTCCCGGCAAGTCCGGAAAGCAGCAGCACCGCGAGCTGCGCGACCGGCGCGTGGCCCGAATCGTCCGCGAGCTCGCCGCCGTTCCCGGGGAGGTGTTCAAGTACCGCGACACGGAGGGCAAGTGGGTCGACATCCGCCGCCGCGACATCAACGCGTACATCAAGGACGTGATGGGCGACCGTTTCTCGGCGAAAGACTTCCGCACCTGGGCCGGGACTCTCATCTGCGCCTGCGCTCTCGCCCGCGCAGGAGTCGACGCCACGGAGAAAAAGTCCGCCCGCAAGCGCAAGGTGGTCGCCGCCATCAAGGAGACGGCGGAGAACCTCGGGAACACGCCGGCCATCTGCCGCGCGTCCTACATCTATCCGGCGGTGATCTCGAGCTACGACCGGGGGAAAGTCATCGACCGCTATTTCGACAACGTCGAGGAGCTCGTGAAGCGCCGGTCCTGCAACCTGCACGCGGCCGAGAAGGCTCTCGTCGATCTCTTGAGCCGGAAGGCGTCTTAGGAGAAGAGCGTTCGGTCGGTAGTCGGTAGTTTGTAGTCCCGCTATATTCCGGGTCCGTGCAGGAAAAGATGTCGAGCCGGAACCGCTTGGTGCGGGCGATTGCATCGGCGACTTCGCACCTCTGGTTTCCGGGCTCCGTCTTCTTCGCGCGATACGTGCCGAGGGCGATCTCCTACCCGCTGGCCCGCGCGATCGGAAGCGGATACTTCCGTCTGCGCCCCAAGTACCTCGCGGCTATCCGTTCGAACATCTCCCGGATCACGGGCGAGCCGCCGGATTCCGAGCGGGTGGCGCGCGCGTCCGATCTCATGGTGCGCGGCCACGCCTCCGCGTGGCTCGACTTCCTCCACTTCGCCACCCGCCCGCCGGAAGAGTCGGCCCGTCTCGTCGAGAGCGTGGTGGGATTCTC
>DASQJK010000151.1:0-16712 GCA_035631095.1 Thermoanaerobaculia bacterium | reverse complement strand
AGGAGGCCGGATATCTTCTCGCCCGCCGCGCGTGCGCGCAGGTCGTCGACGGCTTCGTCTCGGAGGGGGGCTCGTACCGGCACGCGGCAGCGGAACCGGGGCGAATCGCCGGTGGCGCGCTCCAGGGAGTCCGGCTGAAGGACGGCTCCACTCTGACGGCGGACGAGTACGTATTCGCGTGCGGTCCGTGGCTGCCGAAGATCTTTCCGGAGCTTCTCGGAAAATTGATCGAGCCAACGCGGCAGGAGGTCTTCTACTTCGGCGCGCCTTCCGGAGACACGCGCTTCGACGAGGATCGTTTTCCCGTCTGGGTCGAGGTGCCTCGCTTCTTCTACGGCATCCCGGGGAACGAGCGGCGAGGTTTCAAGATCGCCGACGACGCGCGCGGGGCGCCCTTCGACCCGACGGACGGCGAACGCGTCCCGTCGGCGGAGGCTCTTGGTGCCGCCCGCGAGTACATCGCGCGGCGGTTCCCCGCTCTGGCGAAGGCGCCGCTCGTCGAATCGCGCGTTTGCCAGTACGAGAACAGCCCCGACCACCATTTCGTCATCGGCCCCCACCCGGAAGCCGCGAACCTCTGGATCGCGGGGGGCGGCTCCGGCCACGGCTTCAAGCACGGACCGGCGGTCGGAGAAGTCGTCGCCCGGGCGGTGACGGGCGAGCATCCGCCCGACCCGATCTTTTCGCTGGAACGGAGGCGCTCATGACCGGACGGGGACGCCGGCTCGCATCGTTTCCCGCCGCCGCGGCGCTCGCGGTCGCGGCGGCTCTCGCAGCAGGGACTCAGTGGGCCGCCGCCGCGGCGGATTCCGCCGAGCGCTCTTCCGCCGCCTCCGACGCCCTCAGGAAAGCGCAGGACTCCTACACCGCGTTCGTGGAGAAGGAGAACCTTTCTCTGCGCACGCGCCGCGGGCTGCCTGTGGACTCGCTTCCCGACGTCTCGCTCGAGAAGGCGGAGAAGGACGCCGCGTTCGGGCGCTCGATCATTCAGAGCCTCGCCGGCATTCGCGTGGCCGACTTGACGCACGAGCAACAGCTGTCGGTCGAGATCCTCCGCAAGGAGGGGCGCGCTCTCGAAGAGGGGCCGTCTCACTGGTGGCTGACGTTCCCCCTGACTCCCTACACGTTCCAGTTCCTCGGCGTGCATCCGGCCTTGGCGGCTCACCCGTTCCGCGATCGCGCAGATGCGGACCGCTACGAGAGGCTCCTCTCCGCGTACGCGGCGTTCCTGCGGTCCGCGGAAGCGAAAGTGCGCGCGCAGGCGCAGCGCGGAATCCGGATGCCGAAGCCCGAGCTGCCGCTCGTAACGGGAATGCTCGAGCCGGCCGCGAAGGAGAGCGGCCAGAATCTCCTGCGCGTGGCGCCGGAGCGGCTCGCCGCGCTGCCCGCCGCCGATCGGGACGCGTTCCTCGCCCGCACGGCTTCGAAGATCGACGCCGAGGTGCGGCCCGCGGCGCGCAGCCTGATCGATGCGCTCGGAGGCGATTACGCGGCCCGCGCGCCGGACTCCGTCGGCCTCGGCCAGTATCCGGGAGGAAAGGACTACTACCGCTACCTGGTCGCGCGCACCACCACGCTCGACGTGGCGCCGGAGGAGATCCACCGAATCGGCGTCGCGGCGATGGAGCGCATCAACGCGGACCTCGAGCAGCAGCGGGCGAAGGTCGGGTTCGCCGGCACGCTCGCCGAATTCCGGCAGTCGCTCAAGAAGGACCCACGCTTCTACGCGAAGACGCCGGACGAGGTGGGGGAGCGGCTGATGGCGGCGCAGAACCGCATCCTGCCGCGGATCCCCGAGCTCTTCGGCAAGCAGCCGCGCGCCGCGTTCGGGGTCAAGCGGCTCGAGCCCGCCCTCGAGGCCTCGATCACGTTCGGCTACTACCAGTGGCCGACGCCGCAGGATCCGAAGGGTTATTACAAGTACAACGGCACCCACCTCGACGAGCGCACGATGATCGGGGCGGGGACCCTGATCTCCCACGAGCTCGTCCCGGGCCACCACTTCCAGATCAACCTCCAGTTCGAGAACGACAGCCTTCCGGCGTTCCGGCGCGACTCGCTGGGATACACCGCGTTCGTCGAGGGGTGGGGCGAGTACTCCTCTTTCCTGGCGGGCGAGCTCGGGATGTACGACGACCCGTACGACCGGTGCGGGAGGCTGCTCTTCGACGCGTTCCTGACGTCGCGGCTCGTGGTCGACACGGGGATGAACCTTCTCGGCTGGTCGCGCGAGCGCGCCATGGCCTACATGCGCGAGAACACGATCCAGTCGGATACGGAGATCGCGACGGAGACGCTGCGCTACTCGAGCGACCTGCCGTCGCAGGCGCTCGCCTACAAGATGGGGATGCGAAAGTTCGTGGAGCTACGCGAAAAAGCGAAGAAGGCGCTCGGGCCTTCGTTCGACCCCCGCCGGTACCACGACATGATCCTCGCGAGCGGAGCGGTGCCGATGGATCTCGCGGAGAAGAAGGTCGATTGGTTCATCGCCGAGGAGAAGGGGAGGAAGTAAAAGGGGTCGACGGTCACCTCTTCGGCGGCACCCCCACCCGTTTCGCCGCTTCGCGGCTGACGATTTTGCGGAACCAGTCGAACCTCCCGAGGAGCTTTCCCTTCGTGCCCAGGGCCTGGGCGGCCCAACGGGCGAAGTCGAAGCGGTCCCGCTGCCGGACGATCTTTCCGTCGGCGAGGTCGAACTCCGAGAGGATCACGTTGACGACCGGGCCGCCGCCCGGGTAGTCGTAGCGGGCCGTCAGCTCGGCGGTTCCGTTCCCGGCTCCCGCCCGCGCGATCGTGTAGGAAACGGTCAGCGTCTTCGATCGGGACACGAGACCCCGCCACATCCGGCCGATGTCCTCGCCGTGGAGGCGGAAGACCTCGTCCTCGAAGGACGCGTCCTTCGAGTACAGCGACGCCATCGTCTCGCCGTCGCGGCGCGACAGAGCTTCATAGAACCGGGTGAGGACTTCGCGGGTCTCGTCGGACGTCACTTCCGACGATTATCCTTCGTTCGATGCGGGTGCTCGTCGTCGGCGGGACCGGGTTTCTCGGCACGCGCGTCGTCACGCGTCTTTCCCAGCTCGGCCACGAAGTCGCGGTCTACCACCGGGGCGTCACGGAGCCCGCGCTCCCGTTCGGCGTGCGGCACGTGCACTCTCCCGACGCGGCACTCCCGGTCCGCTCCTTTCCGGAGGAGCTGACGGGAATTGCCTGGGACGTCGTCCTTGCGACGTCGCCGATCGGCGCGCGGGACGCGGGCGCGCTGATGTCGGCATTTCGCGGCGTCGCGCGCCGCGTGGTGGCGCTCTCGTCCGGCGACGTCTACCGGGCGTACGAAGTCCTGCGCGCGGCCGACGAACGGCCAATCGAGCCGATGCCGCTGACGGAAGACGCGCCGCTTCGCGAGACCTACCTTCCGTACCGGAACGCTCCCGGGCTGCCGCCGCACCTCTTCGAGTACGAAAAGATCTTCGTCGAACGGGAGGTCATGTCGGATCCCGACCTGCCCGGCACGGTGCTGCGCCTTCCGGCGATCTACGGACCTGGAGACGCGCAGCACCGCCTGCGCCCCTTCTGGCGCCGGATCGAGCGCGGAATGCCCGTCGTGCTGGGCCGCGAGCAGGCGGCTTTCCGGTGGACACACGGTTACGTCGAAGATGTCGCGGAGGCGGTCGTCCTCGCCGTCTGCCGTGAGCGGGCGAAGGGGCGTGTCTACAACGTGGGCGAGGCCGACGCTCCGACGACGGCACAGCGGATCGATGCGTTCGGCCGTGCCCTCGGCTGGAAGGGAAGCGTCGTCGCGGTCGATGAATCGAGCCTGCCCGCGCACCTCGCCGCGTCCCCGGGCGCGTTCCGGCAAGACCTCATCTACGACACCTCGCGCATCCGCGGCGAGCTCGACTGGAAGGAAGCCGTTCCGGCTGACGAAGCGTTCCGCCGCACCGCGGCGTGGGAGGCGTCGTGCGTCCACGTCGACGGCGAAAAGATCCCCTCGGAAGAGGAATATGCCCTCGAGGCGGAAGCGGCCGGGGCGGCCGAGCCCCCGCTCCCGTTTCCGGACAGTCTCTGTCACGCCTGCGCGGCGCCCCCGAAGTACGTCCGCACGAAACGGTCGGTTTTCATCTTCTGCCCTCTCTTCCGCCGTTATCCGCCGCAGCCCGTCCACGCCTGTCCAAAATTCGTTCCGAAGGCCCCCGCCGCTGGAATCTGAGCGCATTGGGGTGGCACCAAGGTTGCTCTTTTTCGGAGATAGCGGACGGTGTGGCCATGCCCCCGTTCGTCATCGGCAACAACGAAAGGGAGGAGCCATGAAGAAGAAATTTCCGATTTTCCTCGCAGCCGCGGCGGCGGGCGCTCTGTTGCTCGCTTCGGCCACGGCGGCGGCACAGACCACCGATTCCTCGTCCAAGACCTCCAAGAGCTCGATGGATTCCAAGCACTCGATGGACTCCACGAGCTCCGCGAAGGGCGCCGACGCGAAGTTCGCCATGGATGCCGCCAAGGGCGGTCTGATGGAAGTCGAGATGGGACGGATGGCGGCAGACCATGCGACCAACGCCGACGTCAAGCAGTTTGCCCAGCGGATGGTCACGGACCACACCAAGGCGAATGACGAGCTGAAGACGATCGCCTCTCAGAAGGGGATCACGCTTCCGACGTCGATCGACGCCTCGGCCAAGGCCAAGATGGACAAGATGTCGCACATGTCCGGCGAGGCCTTCGACAAGGCGTACATGGACGACATGGTGAAGGACCACAAGAAGGACGTCGCCGAGTTCCGCAAGGAGGCCAACGGCGGCAAGGATTCCGACATCAAGGGCTTCGCCAGCAAGACGCTGCCCACCCTCGAAGAGCACCTGAAGATGGCTGAGGACGCGCACTCCAAGGTGGCCGGCAAGAGTGCCACGAAGAGCCGCATGGCGAAGAGCTCGAGCTCGAAGCCGTCCGGGTCTTCTCAGTAACCGGTTTCAGGAAATGCGGACGAGCCCGGGGGCTTCGGTCCTCGGGCTTTTTTATTGCTGGAGGTCGGAAGGAAGCCGGGGCGAGGAGAGCAGACGCGCGAATGCCGCCCATCGCTTCTCCGGCTGATCGGCCGTTCCTCCCTGCGACTCGACCCAGCGGCGGACGAGGTCCTTGCCGAGGTTGTAGTTGATGACGTAGCTGCGGTACTGGTCGAAGAAGCGCACCCGCTGCTCGGCCCGCGCGCGCGAGGCGAGGCCGTATTCCTCGAGCCAGTCGGCCGCCTGGCTCGCGGTGATCGCTCCGTTCAGATACCGCCTGGCCGCCTCGTTGCCGGCGTACGACAGCCCCTCCACGAGCTTCTGGATCTCGGCGTAGCCTCCCGCGCGGGCGGGATCGATGCCCGCGATCGGGAAGAGGACGTCCCGCTCGAAGGCGACGCGTTCGGCGCCGGGAAAAGCGACCTCGATCCCGAAGTTCGCGCTGCCTTCCGCGATGAGCGACTGCGGCGAGAAGAGGGGATACACGGAAAACTCGACCCACCCGCGGTCCCGAACGAGGTTCTTCTCCAGAAGGACGTTGTAGACGTGGTGGCCGGGATATCCCTCGTGGCAGGCGAGATCGACAGCGCGGTCGATGAAGATGGGAAGATCCGTGTTGACCTGGATCAGGCTCTGGAATCCGCCCTGATACCAGTTATAGCCGCTCCAGGACTTGCCCGTGACCTTTTCGACGCGGAAGCGTTCGCCCTGAGGGAGCGGGATGTGTGCCTTCGTTCGAGAGCGCCCGGCCTCGATGGCCGCCGCGAAGACGCGGTCGAGGCGCTCGGGCGCGATGACGAATGCGGCCCGGTACGCCTCGTAGCGGGCGCCGAGCGGGCCCGAGCCGGGGAGCAGTGCGGCGAGCCGGTCGCGGATCTCCCGGAAATGCTCCTCCGTATTCGTCGGGGCGACGGCGTCGTAGAGAGCCCGCGATTCCTCGTCGAACGTGAGCTTCCTGCCCCCGAGCATCTCCGCGCGCGCGGAGAGCGCCGAGAGCTGCTTGATCAGGTAACGCCTGCGCAGCCGGCCGAGCTCTTCCGCGGGCTCGGGGATGCCTTCGAGCCGGGCGAGGAGGCCGGCCGCCTCGGTCCGGATCGCCGCGAGAGTCCGAGTGTTCTGCTTCGCTTCGCTTCGCCATTCCGGAGGCCCGTAGTACGCGTCCACGTAATCGGGATCGTGCTGGCCCATCGCGAGGACGAGCTTCACGTACGACTCTGCGATCGGGGTCATGGCGTCCCGATTATCGGCCGCCCCGACGGGCCGCGAAGCGGGCGCGCAGAAAACCGTCGCGACCGCGGCGATGAGGATCCCGACGACCGTCCCCTGTGAACGAAGCATCTGTGCCCCTCGAAGGGCGCCGATGATAGAACAGCGTCCTTATGTCGAGAAAAACCGTCGCTACCTACGAAGACGCCCGGCTGATCCTCCACCTCTACGAGCTGCGGCGGGAACCGAAGCTGCGCGAGGCGCGCGAGTGGTTCACGGGAAAGTTCCAGCCGAAGACCCTCGAGGAAGTGAGGACGATCGGTGCCGCGCGAGGCACGCCCGAGAACGTCTCCTACCGAATGGTCACGACCTACTGGGACATGGCGGCGTCGTTCGTGGCTCGCGGCATTCTCGACTCCGAGCTGTTCCTGGAGTCGGGCGGCGAGATGCTGGTCGTCTGGGCGAGGCTGGAGCCCTTCGTCGCCGAGCTTCGTCAGGGAAATCCGCGCCTGCTCAAGAACGTCGACCAGGTCATCCAGGAGTCTCCCTCGGCGCAGGAGCGGGTCGCCGAGCTCCGCAAGCGGTTCTCGAAGGCCTGAGGATCTCGGCCGCTCAGCCGATGCCGGCGAGCAGCTCCACCAGATCCACGACCCGCTGCGAGTAGCCCCACTCGTTGTCGTACCACGCGACGACGCGCACCCACCCGTCGCCGAGTGAAGCCGTCGAGAGCGCGTCGAAGACGGACGAGTGCGGGTTCCCGATCACGTCGGACGAGACGAGCGGCGATTCGCTGTACTCGACGATGCGCGAGAGAGCGCCCTCGGCTGCTTCGCGCACGGCCCCGTTCACGTCGGCCGCCGTGGCGGAGCGCGAGAGCCGGCAGGCGACGTCGATGATGGAGCCATCGGGAACCGGAACCCGCATGGCGACGCCGTCGAGCCGGCCGGCGAGCTTCGGATAGACCTTGCCCACCGCGCGGGCGGCGCCCGTCGTCGTAGGGATAATGTTCTCGGCCGCGGCGCGGCTGCGGCGCAGGTCCTTGTGCGGCACGTCAGCGAGCCGCTGGTCGTTCGTATAAGCGTGCACCGTCGTCACGAAGGCTTCCTCGACGCCGAAGCGCTCGTCCAGGATCTTCGCGAGGGGCGCCAGGCAGTTGGTGGTGCAGGAGGCGTTCGAGACCAGCCGGTGACCGGCCGTGAGAGTGTTCTCGTTGACTCCGAGCACGATCATTGCGTCGATCTCGTCTTTCGGAGGCACGGTGAGCACGACCTTCTTCGCTCCCGCCGCCAGATGCTTCTCGAGCTTTTCGCGTGTCAGGAGGACTCCGGTCGACTCGACGACGATCTCGGCGCCGAGCGCCTTCCAGGGAATGCGCGCGGGGTCCTTCTCGTCGGTCATTGCCACGCGTCGGCCGTCGACGGTCATGGAGTCGCCGTCCGCGGAGACCTCCCGGTCGAAGACCCGCATGACCGTGTCGTACTTCAGCAGATACGCGAGCTGGTCGTTGTCGTAGAGGTCGTTGATCCCGACGACTTCGAAATCCGGCCGCTCCGAGAGGATCCGGAACACGGATCGTCCGATCCGCCCGAATCCGTTGATGCCCACCCGGATCATGAATGGCCCCCCGGGGCGTCGAGCGCGGCGTACCGCTCGAGGAGGTCGATCGCCCGATGGGCGTACCCGTACCCCGAGTCGAACCAGGAGACCGTCTTGGACACGCGTTCCCGCATGACCATGGTGGCGAGCGAGTCGAAGACGGACGAGAAGGGTGTCTTCGCCACGTCTTTCGAGACGATCGGATCGCGCTCGAAGCGCAGAGCGCGGGACCACCGCTGCGAGGACGCCGCCGTGCGGATGACTTCGTTGATGGCCATGGTCGTCACCGGTTTCTCGTGCCAGCAGACCAGGTCGACGAGCGATCCCTCCACGACGGGCACGCTCATCGCGGAGCCGGTGATCTTTCCCGCGAGCGACGGCAGGGCGCCGTCGAGCATCGCGGGGGAGCGCGACGCCTGCGGAATTATGTTTTCCGCCGCCGCGCGCCCCCGACGTTTGTCTTCGGAGGGAACGTCCGCGAGCCGCTGGTGACTCGTGTACGAGTGGACCGTGGTGAAGAATCCGCGTCGGATACCGAAGGCATCCTGAAGGATCTGCAGCACCGGCGCGACGCAGTGCACGGTGGAGGAAGCGTTCGAGACGACGCGGTCGCCGGCCGCGAGCGCTTCGTCGTTCACACCCGGAATCGCGACGCGGTCCGGCGGATCGGCGGGGTCGGGCGGCGCCAGCGAAAGGACGCGTTTCGCACCGGCCTCCAGGTGACGCGCGAGCTCGGCGCGCGGCCGGCTGCGCGACGTCGCCTCGATCACGGTATCGACGCCGAGGTCTCCCCAGGCGGTCTGGCGGCCCTCCGCTTCCGACAGCAGGGGGATCTGCCGGCCGAGCACGTAGATGTTTCCTTCCTTGATCGAGATCTCGTCGGGGAACCTGCCGAGAACGCTGTCGAAGCGAAGCAGGTACTCGAGCGCGGCGGGCTCCGCGATCTCCGACACGGCGGCAATCCGAATGTCGTCGCGCGCATAAAGGAGGCGAAAGACGTTGCGCCCGATGCGGCCGAGGCCGCGGATCCCGACCCGGATTGCCACGATCAGGCCAGGGCGACGATTCGGGCGACCAGGCCGACCACGGTTCCGAAAATCTCGGCGGCGTGCGAAAGGGTCTTCACGGAATGGAGACTTTCTCCCATTTCGTGAATTCCCGCCAGCAGCTCCGACTGATGCGCGGCGAGCGACTGGTCGATCGCGCGCAGCTCATCGCGCTCGAGGCGCGTGATCAGCGCGTCCAGGTCGGCCCGGGCGAGCTGGAACGCGGCGAGACCTTCGTTGTCGTCTCCGAATCCGTCGAGAATCTCGTCGGCGCGGCGTTCGACCGGGGCGCGCACCTTCGTGCGGAGCTTCTCGAGGAGATCCGCCCTCGCCGTCATCGCCGCGTCTCCCGAATGCTGTGCGCGAGCGCCAGCAGATCTTCGGCGTCGGCGAGAACGGCGGACCACGCGGTCCCGTCGAAGCGGCCGGAGACGAGCGCGGCCCAGGCGCCCCGCAACCTGGACGCCGCGTCGGCCGCATTGCCGAGGGACTCCACCGCCGGCGGCGGAAGAACGACGGACCTCCGGTTCGAGATCCAGACGCGGGCGTCGGCGATCGCGTCGTTGACGAACGGGGCTGCAACGTCGCGCTGCGCGGCGAGCTCACGAAGAGATGCGGAGTCGACGCGAATGCTCCTTCTCAGGGCGACCAGAAGCGCCTGCTGGAGAGCGAGCTCCTGTTCGATGGCGGCTCCGTGCGCCTCGAGCTCGCGGGAGAGCGCCGCCTCGCGCGCTCCGCGCGCCGCGAGCCCCGCGGATTTCGCGAGCAGGTCGCGGTCGGACGCGGTGAGGAGCGTCGAGCCGGAGAGCTCCCGCCCCAGATCCGACGCGGCCGAGGCGGCCTGAGCCGCCGCTTCGCGGGCCCGGACGTCCCCTTCCGTCTCCGTCAGCGAGTGGAGAGCGTCGAAGTAGCGGCCGAGGAGTTTCGTGTGGCGCCGCAGGCGCTCGAGATCTCCGACGAGAGCGATGATCCCCTCGTGGCGTTCCAGCACCTGACGGCGCGAGTCGCGGGCGAGCCCTCCCGACTCGGAGAGCGCGCGCGCAGAGTCGGCGTCGACGGCGGTTTCTTCGGCGAGGACCAGCACCGCGTCCATCGCGCGGGCGGATGCGGCGCCCGCGGTTGCGACCGTCCGCGCGTGATCCGTCCGCACGGAGGCGCAGGCGAGGGAAAGCACAAGCGAAGCTGCGAGCCAGGGAATCCTGCGCGAGAGCATGTCTGTGCCGCAATGCTATCGCCGTCTCCCTCGTATACTTCGCCGCATGCTGAATCACGCTTTCATCACCACGGCGTTCGAGCTGCCCGGTTACCGCGTCGTCCGCAGCCTGGGAGTCGTCCGGGGGATCACGGTCCGGTCCCGCAGCGTCGTCGGGACGATCGGAGCGGGACTGCAGAGCCTCATCGGAGGAAACATCACGATCTGGTCGGAGCTCTGCGAGCACGCCCGGGGCGAGGCGTTCCAGCTGCTGGCGCAGCACGCGGAACAGGTCGGGGCCAATGCGGTCATCGGCATGCGCTACGACGCAAACGAGATCGCGCAGGGCGTGGCGGAGGTCCTGGCGTACGGAACGGCGGTGATCGTCGAGGCGGCGAGTTAGCGGCGGCTACCGGCTACCGACTACCGACGACCGACCGCTTTCTCCTCCGCTTCGTACCATTTCTCGGCGCCTGTCAGTTTGACCGCCGTCTTTCCGTGCTCGATTCCGAGGCCCACGGAGAGCGCGCCGGACTCGACGAGGAAGGCGCCGTCGGCGTCCTGCTGCTTCGAGAGGTACCGGCCGCGGATCCGGAAGGAGCCGCCGGTTCCCTCGAAGTTCTGGATGCGCGTGTACTTCGGTCCGAGCCCCACACGCGCGTGCGCATCGAAACCCTCGAGCTTGAGAAGCCCGCGCACCCAGCCGGGCAGCCCCACGTTGAAGAGGGTGAACAGCGGGCGAGCGTCGCGGCAGTGCGCGAAAACGTCCGTCTCGAGCGGCGGTGTCGCACGGGCCTTGAGCTGCGCCGTCTTCAAATCGAATCGACCCCACCAGCTGCGCGAGTCCGGGCCCGGTTCTCTGGCGTCGATGTCGGCCAGCTCGATCCGGGAGCCGCCGAAGGCGATCGCGCCGTGCTCGAAGTCCCAATCCGAAATTCGCATCCGCACGGTGGCGTTGCCGTGAAGGTCCGCCTTCTTGTAAGCGGCCGAGATGCCTCGCGAGTCCATCGAGACCGTCCCCTTGCCGTGCCCCTTGTCGATGTCGATCGAGGCGCGGCCGGTGCCCCGGCCTCCTTCGAGCCGGGGCTCGGACGTGATGAAGTAGTTGAGGAAGCCGAGCCCCGCGAGAGGGCCTTCGATCCGCAGGTTCCCGGAAATGAACGGCCAGACGGCGTTGCCCCGGACGATGCGCGGGTCGAACTGCTGGATCGTCGCGGCCGTCTCGAAGGAGGCCGGCCGCAGGAGCGTGTGCTTTCCGAGCGTCAGCTCGCCTCCGGAGAGCGCGAGGCGCACCGGCCCCACCTGCGCCCGGCGGCGGGGCGCGAGGGAGAAGGATCCAGCGAGAGTGCCGGTGCCGCCGTGGTGGCGGTAGAGCTCGATCCAGACCTCGCGGACGGGATCGAGCCGCAGGTCGTCGATCTCGATCGTGAAGGGATGGTCCTTCTTGTTGCCGCGCGCCTCCCTCGCCCGCGCGTCGGTGCGCGGATCGCCGGGGATCGGCTCATCCGGCGGCAGAGGCCGCTCGGCGAAACCGGGGATGGGCGGAAGGGCGGCAAAGTGAGCGGCTTCCGTCTTCTTCGGGTCGGACCGGATCCGCAGCCGGTACTCGAGCCCGCTGCCGGTGAGCCGCCCCACGTGGAATCGATGCGCAAGAAGCTGCAGCGGCGAGAAGGAGAACCGCGCGTCCTCGATCCGAAACCAGAACTCGACGTTCGGATCGCGACTCCGAAGCTCGAGGCCGTGGACGCGAACGGCCCACGGATTCCATGCGGAGGCCGAGACGTATTCGATGCGGAGCTTCTCCGGCTCCTTGTTCACCCACTCCTTGACCTTTCCCGTAACCAGGATGCGGTGCAGGGCGATCGACCCGACGAGGGCGAGCACCACGCCGAGCCCGGCGGCCACGGCGAGCCCGACCCAGACGATGCGAGCCGCCCGCGCTCCCGCCGCCGAAGCGCGCCGCGTCTTCTTCGGCCGAGGGCCGGCCTTCGATGCGCCTCGTTTTGCCGCCATTCAGTTGGCACGTCCGCAAGGGTTGGGCCAATACACCTCGGCTGCGCGAAGGGAGGGAATGCGGCCTGCGGCCGCCGGCGCCCGGCTCGCGCGGATGCGCGCTCGACCGTGCGCCGAATCCCTCCCTTCGCTCCGCCGAGCGCCGCGTGAGGCTCCTCCCTCCTTCGTCGGGAGACTCCTCACGCGGCGGGCTATTGGGAGAGTGAGGCTGAAAAGCCTTCTCCTGGGTGAGGAGGCGTGCTTCGTGTGACTACGATCCGAAGACTCCGCGAGATCCCTTCCTTACCAGGGCAGCTCTCGCCCCCGATGGTCCAGAAATCTCCCGCTCTGCTTCGGGGTCAATCCATCGATCACCCTCAGCATCGCGCGCACGCTTTCTTCGGGCGACAGAGTCGCGCCGGCGCCTCCCATGTCCGTCTTGACCCAACCGGGGGAGAGAGCGATGACGATGAACTTCTCCGGCGCGAGCTCCGCGGCGAGGGTTCGTGTCGACATGTTGAGGGCCGCCTTGCTCGCGCGGTACTCGAGCCAGCCACCGTTGTTCTGCGAGATGGAGGCGAGGCCGCTCGACAGGCTGACGATCGTGCGGCGCCTTCCCTTTTCGAGGTTGGGAAGCAGTGCCTTCACGAGACGCAGAGGCCCGGCGGTGTTGACTTCGAAGAAGCGCGCGAGGTTCTCGAAATCGAGGTCGCGGATCGAATCGACCCCGTCGCCGATGCCCGCGTTGTTGATGAGGACGTCGAGCGGCTCGCCGTCGAGCGCGCGCGCGAGCTTCCCGACGCTCGCGTCGTCGGACACGTCGAGGGCCTCGACGCGCGCTCGCGAGGCGGCGAGCTCCTTCGCCTCGGCGGGCTTCCGGGCAGTCGCGATGACCTCCTGGCCGCGGTCGACGAGCTCGCGCGCGAAAGCGAGCCCGATCCCGCGATTGGCTCCGCTGACGAGCCAACGGAAAAGGGAGCCTTCCTTTTTCCGGCTGGTGGCCATTTGAGTCTCCTCGTCCTCGCGACGCGCGTCTGCGGGCGCCGTGCCAGCGCGATTCTCCCGTCTGCCTCTTGACGCCAGGGCACGCCCCCTCACCCCAACCTCTCCCCCGCTCGCGGGGGAGAGGAGAAGGCCCCTGAGTTCGCCTCAGTGGCACAAAAGCTCGCCGCGTGAGGAGTCTCCCGACGAAGGAGGGAGGAGTCTCACGCGGCGGTCGCCGTAGCGGAGCGAGGGATTCGGCGCACGGTCGAGCGCGCATCCGCGCGAGCCGGGCGCCGGCCGCCGGAGGCGGCATTCCCTCGCTCCGCGGAGGCGACCCTTGTGCCACTCTGACCCGGAAGTCGCGAACTTTGTCTGCTGTTATCCGTTTAACAGAGCGATGACTGCACTTCCCATCGAGGCCCGAGGGCTGAAAAAGGCCTATTCCGCGCGTTTCGGCGGAAAGACGATCCTTGCCCTGGACGGGCTCGATCTCGACGTCCGACCGGGCGAGCTCTTCGGCCTGCTCGGGCCCAACGGGGCCGGCAAGACGACCACGGTCAAGATTCTGCTCGGTCTGACCCGTCCGACTTCCGGCGAGGCCCGCCTTTTCGGCATCCCGTCCGGAGATCCGGAGAGCCGCCGGCGGGTGGGATACCTGCCCGAAGGACACCGCTTCCCCGGATACCTGACCGCACGCGAGACGCTCGCGATCTTCGGGCGGATGTCGGGCCTCGACCGGACGACCCTTCGCGCGCGGATCCTGCCGCTCCTGGAGCGCGTGGGGCTCGCCGCATGGAAAGACGTCCGCGTGAAGAAGTTCTCCAAGGGTATGACGCAGCGGCTCGGACTCGCGGCGGCACTGGTTCACGAGCCGGACGTGCTCCTTCTCGACGAGCCGACGGACGGCGTCGACCCGGTCGGGCGCCGGGAGATCCGCGATCTCCTCCGCGACGAGGCGTCCCGCGGCCGCGCGATCCTCGTCAATTCGCACCTGCTTTCGGAGATCGAGCAGACGTGCGATCGCGTCGCGGTGCTTCGCTCCGGGAGAGTGGTCGCGCAGGGCACGATCGCCGAGCTGACGGCGCAGACCTCGCGGTACCGGATGACGGTGTCGCCCGTGGACGAAACGCTCCTCGAGTCCGTGCGGGCCACCGGCGCAGAGGTGACGCGCGTCAACGGCCACCTCGAGCTCTCCGCGCGCGACCTGGCGCAGTTGAACGCGGTAGTCGACCGCGTGCGTGCTCGCGGGGGGCTCCTCTCCGAGCTCTCTCCGCTGCGCGCCAGTCTCGAAGACGTTTTCGTCGATCTCGTCCGTCCGGCGGACGCCGCCGCGGAAGTTGCCGGCGCATCGGAGGAGAAATGAGAGCCCTCGCCGCGAGCGTCGAAGAAGTCTTCCGTGAAGCGGCCGCGCGATGGACGCTCGTCGCGTATTTCACTCTGTCGACGCTCTTCATCCTGATCTTCGCGACGGCCGTGAACCTCGACATCGTCAACGGCGCGCTCGCCGGCGCGAAGCTGTTCGGCCAGTCGGTCGAGATGGGCAGCCGCACGATCGACGTCGACCGGCTCGTCCTCGGCTTCGAATCCGGCTTCTCGGGATTTCTCTACCTCGTCGGAACTTTCCTGGCGCTCTTCGCGACCGCCCACCTCGTGCCGCGGCTGCAGGAGAAGGGGACGATCGACCTGTATCTCTCGCGACCCGTAGGACGCGTGCCGCTGCTCCTCTCCCGCTACGCGGCCGGCCTGATGCTCTCCGCCGCGAACTTGATTTACCTCATGGGGTCGCTCTGGCTGATCATCGTGTGGAAGACCCACGTCGCGAACGGACGGTTCTTCTTCGCCGGTCTTTCGATCCTGTTCACCATCGCTACGCTGCTCGCCTTCGCCTTCCTCGTAGGAGTCGTCACCTCCTCGACGGGCGTGTCCCTCCTGACGACGTACGCCGTATTCTTCTTTTCCGCGATCCTCGTCGCGCACACGAAGATCTCCGCGGCGATGTCGAAAGAGTGGGCGGCGAAGCTCGTCAACGGCCTTTACTGGGTGTTTCCGAAGACGGCCGAGCTCGGCCGGGCCACGGTCGCCCACGTCGCGGGAACTCAGAGCTTGCATGGCATCGGCAACATGAATCTGGCGGCCGTCTACGGCTCGACGGCGATCTTCGGAATTGCGACACTGACCCTCGCCTGCTGGCTCTTTTCCAGAAAGGATTTCTGACATGAAACGCTCCCGCTTCGGCGTCTCGACCCGGCTTCTGGCCCTCGCCACGATCGTCACGGCGGCGGGCTTCGCCGCGCCCGCTTCGGCCTTCGCCGGCACGCGCGCATCGGACGACGCGTTGTCGCTCGTTCCCGCCGACGCCGCCTCCATCGCCGTCATTCGATTCAACGAGCTCCGGTCGAATCCGCTCGCGAGCCGCCTCTTCAGCGACGCGGATCACGTCGGCGGCAACGGCGATGCCGCGCGGTTCATGGAAGAGGCGAACCTCAAGCCGCGCCAGGACGTGGACACGGCCGTCGTCGTGGGTCTGATCCCGGGCGGTTCCGGGGACTCGCCCGTTCTGGCGCTCTTCGAAGGCCGGTTCGATCCGGAGCGCCTTTCCGCGGCGGCCCTCACGCGCGGGGCGACCCGGATGTCGACGCCTGCGGGCGATTACTTCCTGCTCCCCGAAAAGAATTCCTCGAACCACGGCAGGGGAGCCGTCGCCTTCGCGAGCACGCATCTCGTAATCGGCGGAAGCGAACCCGCCGTGGCGTCCGCTCTGGCTTCCCGCAGCGCCGGCGGGACGGCGTTCCTGTCGGGCGCGGGGCTCGGCCGGCAGCTTTCTCGCGTGGATCGCGGCTCGTCGGTCTGGGCGCTCGTCGACGTCACGCAGTATCCGAAAGTTCAGAACGGCTTCAACCGGGGCGGCACCGCCCATCCCGGAAGTGACGCGGGCCAGGCCCTTTTCGGCGCCATGAAGTCGGTCACGTTCTTCTCGTTCCAGGCCACGGTCCGCTCCGACGACCTGGCGCTCGTCGCGACCGGAGTGAGCCCGGACGCCGAGACGCGGCAGCTGCTCGAGGATTCCTTGAAGGGAGTCGTCGCGATGTGGCGGCTGGCGGTGCAGGAGAAACAGCCGGATCTGGTCACGGTGCTGCGCCGCTTCAAGATCGACAGCTCCGGCGACGCCGTCACCGTTTCGGGAACACTGCCCGGCAGCGTCGTGAGATCCCTGGCCGAAAAACGCCGGGCGTCCTACTAGGAAACGCAGAGTCCCTTACTCCTCCTCTCCCCGCGCGCAGGGGAGAGGTTGAGTGAGGGGTCTACTTCCAGGCGGAGATCGAGACGATCTCCGCGGGAACTCCCGACAGCGTCACCCGGTCGCCGGGACGCCGCCCGAGCAGCCCCTCCGCGAACTCCGACTGGTAGGAGTAGACGTTCTCTTCCGGCCTGGAGTCCCACGGGCCAAGGATTACCGCCACCCGCTCGGCTCCGCCCTCGATCTCGCGGAGCACGACGCGGGTTCCTACCCGCACCTCCGCGGTGTCGATGCGGGCCGGGTCGAGCGCCCTCGTCCGGGAGAGCTCGTCGGCGAGCGTCGCGATGCGCGCCGACAGGTACTCGTGCTTCTGCCGCGCCGACTGGTACTCGAAGTTCTCGCGCAGGTCGCCGTGCTCCTTCGCAGTTCGCATGGCCTCCGCGTTTGCGGGAAGATCC
>DASQJK010000150.1:0-11875 GCA_035631095.1 Thermoanaerobaculia bacterium | reverse complement strand
CTGGTCGCGGGGAAGCGCGATCCCGAACTGTTCCTCGAGGTCGTCCAGCCGGAAGTCCCCCTGCAGGAGGAATTTCTGTCGTCCCGCCGCCACGAAGCCGGGACTCTCCTCCTCGTCGAACTCGTCCTGGATCGGGCCGAGGAGCTCTTCGATTGCGTCCTCGATGGTGACCAGTCCCGCCGTACCGCCGAACTCGTCGACGACGATCGCCATGTGCGTCCGCCGCCGGCGCATCTCCCGGAAGAGGTCCTCGGCTGGCTTGAACTCCGGAACGAGAAACGGGAAGTCGAGGTACCGGTCGAGCCGGAAGCTCGCCTCTTCTTCGTCGGTGACGTCGAAGAGGTCTTTCGCGTGGAGGATCCCGACGACGTTGTCGAGCGTCTCGCGATAAACGGGAAGCCGGGAGAGCTTGTGCTCCCGCAGGAGAGCTCGAACCTCCGGAAAGCCGGCGTTGTCGGCCACCGCCACGACCCGGGTTCGCGGGACCATGATGTCGCGGACCGTCTTGTCGCCGAACTCGAGCACTTTGTGAAGGAGCTTCTTCTCCTCGCCGTGGATCACTCCTTCGTCGGCGCCGAGGTTGATCACGCTCTTCATCTCTTCTTCGGTCAACGCGGGGGTCTTCTCCGCGATACCGAGGAGGCGCAGCGACTGAGTCGTCAGCTGCACGACGAGCGTGACGAGGGGAGAAAAGATCTTCATGATCCAGCTCATCGGGACGGCGACCGCGCGCGCGATCGGCAGGGGAGAGGCTGCGGCGATCGCCTTGGGGGCCATCTCCGCGAAGATGAAGAGGGTGATGGTGGACACCGCGATCGCGGCGGGCACTCCCCATCGTTCGCCGACCCAGATCGTCGCCAGCGCGGTCGCGAGCGCCGAGGCCGACGAGAGCGCCAGGTTCTGCCCGATCAGGATCGTGGCGAGCAGTCCCGAGGTGCGCGACTTCAGCGCCCGGATGAGGCCTCCGCGGCGGTCGCCTTTTTCCCGCAGCCGCTGCAGGTCTATCCGCGACAACGAGACGAGCGCGGTCTCCGAAGCGGCGAAGAAAGCGGAGATCACGAGCGACAGCAGGAAGAGCGCGACGAAGATCGGCACTTTGTACGTCATCGGCCCGCTCCCTCGAGGGACGCGGCGGCGTTTCTCTGCAGCCCCCGGCGGCCCGCGCGGTTCAGGGCTGTGGCCCCGAATCTCCTTCGCCATTCGCCGCGGCCCATGGAGACCCACTCCGCGCGCGTCGGCACGCCTTCCGAGACGGGCTCCGAGAGCGGGTGATTCCAGGGGCACGCGTCCTGGCAATCGTCGCATCCGAACACGCGGTCTCCCACGGCCTGCCGCACGCTCTCCGGAAGGGGCCCGCGGTGCTCGATCGTCCAGTATGCGAGACAGCGTCGTGCGTCGAGAATGCCGGGCGCGACGAACGCGGACGTCGGGCACGCGTCGAGGCAGCGCATGCAGGATCCGCAGCGCTCCGCGATGGGATCGTCGGGCGGCAGCGCGAGGTCCGTGACGATCTCGGCGAGGAGGAGGAAGGAGCCGCGCTCCGGGTCGATCAGGCAGCCGTTCTTGCCGATCCAGCCGATCCCCGCCGCCGCGGCGAAGGAACGCTCCGCGATCGGCGTCGAGTCGACGCACACCCTCCACCGAAAGCCGCCTCCGACGCGGGCGGCGACCGTCTCCGCGACGCGGACCGCCCGTTCCCGCAGGGTACCGTGGTAGTCGGCCCCCGCCGCATACCTCGCGATCCGTGCGCCGTCCGACGCGACGCGAGGCTCGGTCGCGTGCGCGGCGGAAAGGCATACGACCGACTTTGCCCCCGCCAGGATTTCGTCCGGGCTGGCCCGCACGGCGGCCGTTTCCTCCAGGTATCGCATGCCCGCGTGGCGCCCCTCGGCGATCCAGCGTTCGAACCGGTCGAACCGGGGCGGGCGTCCGGCTGCGGCGATGCCGGTGCGGAGGAAGCCCTCCCTCGCCGCCTCCTCGCGGAAGAGGCGGGCCGCGAGCAGGCGGTCCGGCCCGGTGTCCGCTGGCTGTCGCTCGGCCGGAAGCATCGAGCCACGCATGCTAGCAGCAGGGCCGTCCTGTTAGCATCCGGCACGAGCGCGAAGTGCCGACCGACAACCGCTTCTATCTGCGCGCCTTCTCCCTCGCGTTCGCGGCGCTCCTGACGTACCTGCTCTGGCTCATTTTCCGGCCCTTTCTCTCGCCCATCGTCTGGGCGGTGCTGCTCGCCTTCATCCTCTATCCCGTAAACCGCCGGCTTCAGACGAAGCTGAAGAACAGGAAGGGGGCCGCGGCCGGGCTGATGACGCTCCTGGTGGTCATCGGCGTCGTCGCGCCGGCGACCTTTCTCGCGTCGCTCTTCGTCAGCCAGGCGGGAGAGCTCCTCGCCCGTGTTTCGGCGCTCGCGGCCCGTTATCAGATCCAGAAGCCTCAGGATCTCTTTCGCATCCCCCTCTTCGACCAGATCCTGCGCTGGGTCGAAGAGAACACCCCCGTCTCCGCGGCGCAGGTCCAGGAGTACGCGGTCAACGCCGCGCGCTCCGCGCTCGAATTGGGCCTCGCCAGCGTCAAGGGA
Organism: Thermoanaerobaculia bacterium; assembly: GCA_035631095.1. GTDB lineage: Bacteria > Acidobacteriota > Thermoanaerobaculia > UBA5066 > Gp7-AA6 > JALYUA01. The sequence continues at coordinate 9,300 of DASQJK010000150.1, read as the reverse complement.
CTCCTGCTCGGGGTCGTGGCTCTCCTGGGATCGCTCCTGCTCATGCTCTTCATCCTCTACTTCTTCTTTCGGGATGGAGACGTGATCGCCGGACAGTTCCTAGCGGCGATTCCCGCGCCGGCGGATCGGAAGGCGAAGCTCGCGCTATACATCTCGGAGGTGACGCGAGCGGTCGTCTACGGGTCGCTCGTCACCGCGATCGTCCAGGGGACTCTCGTGGGCCTCGCGTTCGCGGTCTGCGGCCTGCCTTCCCCGGCGGTCTTCGGCGTGCTCGCGTCGGTCCTCTCGCTCCTTCCGGTCGGCGGCACGGCGTTCGTCTGGGTCCCGGGCGCGATCGCGCTGGCCTCGCAAGGGCGCTGGGGCTGGGCGATCGCGCTCGCGCTCTGGGGCCTCCTGATCGTCGGCACCGTCGACAACATTCTCCGCCCGGCACTCATCTCCGGCCGCGCGAACATCTCGACGCTTCCTGTCTTTTTCGGAGTGCTCGGAGGGATCGCGGCGTTCGGGCCGGTCGGCACCTTCCTCGGCCCGATCGTCATCGCGCTCGCGCTCGCTCTCCTCGCCTACTCGCGAGACGAAACTCTCCGCGGGGAACCGCCGGCCACCCCCGAGCGCCCCGTTCCCCGCGCGGACTGAGTCATTCGGGACGGCGCAGGTCGGGCGCCGCGGGCGCGGCGTCGGCTGCCGAAAATGCGATTCCGTCAGGACCTCGCAGGATCCAGATACGCTCGTTGGGGCGCATCTCCACGGGCCGTGCGGACCGCTGAACGGAGAAGAGCGCGCCCGACAGCGCCGCGGGCCAGTGCGCCGCGATCCGCGAGCCGAGACCTCCGTCCCCCCGCCACGGGATCGTCCGTCCGCCGGAGCGGAACCCGGCGAGCCCCTGCCGCGAGAGCCCGAACAGTGCGGACCGGGCCTCGACGAGGTCCGCCTCGACGGGCGCGGCGCCGTCGGATTCGCGGCGGCCCCGGTCTCCGCTCGACACGTAGAGCGCGGAAGGCGTCTGCCAGAGCGTGCCGATGACGAGGGGGAGCGGGGGATCCGCCGCCCGCGTGAAGAAGAGGAGCACGAGCGCGCCGGGAAGGCAGGCGGCGGCGAGCACTCCGCCGCCGATCCGCGCCGCCGCGCCTCTCCGTCCGGGAGCGAGAGCGACGGCGAGGAAGAGAACGAACCCCGCGAAGAAGAGATAGCCCCAGGACCCGGCGATCGCGGCGAGCGGAGGGGCCTTCGAGTCGGCGATGCGGAAGGGCGCCGCCGCGGCGAGGGCCGCCGCGGCAAGGAGCGCATTGGCGGCCGCGAACAGGGCGGGACGCGGCCCGGGAGCTCGGGTTTTCGAAGCCGCGAGAGCCCGCCGGACCTGGAGCGCGGCGACTACGAGGCAGACGAGCATCGCGGCGAAAGCGGTCGCGCGGAAGGCGCCGGCCGCGGAGGCGGCGGCGCCTCCGAGAAGGCGTTCGGCGGCGCGCGCCGCACTGGGGACCATGCGGCAGCATTTTCTCCCGCTCCCGGCCTTTCGTTCGGATGGATCTGCCAGCGTCCCTGCTTCCGCGTCCTTGCTTCGTCGCAGCGGCCCTTCTATCCTGCGGCGCAAGTGGCGGAGCGCGATCGGGCCAGGCGTCTCGCGGAACAGGTCCGCGCGGCCGTGTCTTCGGTATCTCCGGAGACCGTCGAGCTGGTCGAGCCCGACGCCGCGACCCCCGAGGAGCGCGCCGCCCACGCAGCGGCCGGGCGCGCCGCCGGGCACCTCATGCCGTCGATTCCGCCTGGCGCGCGGCTCGCGCCGGTCAAGCGCGCGGCGCTCCGGGCGCTGCGGTTCCTCTGGCGGGAGCAGACGTCGTTCAACGCGCTGGCGCTCGAATCCTTCGACGGTCTGCGGCAGGCGCTCGCACGGGAGCGGCGTGAGCGCCTCGACACGCTCGGACGGATGGAGACGGCGCTGGAGGAAGAACGCCGCGCGGCCGCGCGCCGCTCGGCAATCCAGGACGGGCGCCTTGCCGCTCTCGAGGCGGAACGCGCGCGCCCCGCACCGGCGAGCTCGAGCGTCGCGCCCGTGAGCGTCGCCGCGCAGGGCGCTCCCGCGCTCCCGCCCGGGCTCTACAGCCTCTTCGAAGAGCGCTTCCGCGGCCCGGCGGAAGCGGTCGCCGCCAAGCAGAGGTTCTATCTGCCTTTCCTCGCGGACGCCCCGGGCCCGGTCCTCGACGTGGGCTGCGGGCGGGGAGAGTTCCTGCGCCTGCTGAAGGAAGAGGGCATCGAGGCCTCCGGAGTCGAGGCGAACCCGATCGCCGCCGCGCAGTGCCGGCAGGAAGGCTTGTCGGTCGTCGAAGGGGACGGCATTGCGGCGCTCGCGTCGATCGCGCCGTCGTCGCTCGGCGGAGTGGTCGCCTTTCAGGTGGTCGAGCACTGGCCGCCGGAGTCGATCTTCGCGTTCCTCCGCGAGGCGCGCCGCGCTCTCGCGCCGGGGGGCGTGCTCGTCGCGGAGACGATCAACATCGATTCCCTCTCGGCCTGGCGGGCCTTCTTCCTCGACCCCTCGCACGTGCGGCCCGTGCCTCCGGAAGCGCTCCGGTTCCTGGCCGAGGCGGCGGGCCTGGTGGACACGCGCATCGAGCTGCTGGCGCCCCTTCCCGAAAGCGAGCGTCTCCAGGAATCGACGGCGAACGACGCGAAGCTCAATCGCCTGCTGTTCGGACCGCAGGACTACGCGCTGATCGCGCGGGCGCCCGGCCCTCGACGGTGAGCGCGCCGAGGGTCGCCGTCCTCGGAGTCCAGACGCCGTTCGCGGAGGGAGGCGCCGAGCGCCACGTGGCACGCCTCACGGAGGAGCTGCGGAGCCGCGGGGTCGAGGCGGACCTCGTCACGATGCCGCTCGTCGAGCGAGAGCGCTTCGACCTGGTCCGCGGCGCCCTCGCGTGGCGGGGGCTCGACTTGAGCGAGGCCGGCGGCCGGCCCGTGGACGCCGTGATCGCGACGCGCTTTCCGAGCTACGCCATCCGGCATCCCAACAAAGTGGTGTGGCTGATCCACCAGTACCGCCAGGTGTACGACCAGTACGGGACGCCGTACAGCGATTTCACCGTCTCGCCCGAAGACCGGCGGACGCGCGAGGTCGTGGCGCGCATAGACCAGGTCGGGTTGACGGAAGCGAGGAAGATCTTCGCGAACTCGGCCACCGTCGCGGCGCGGCTCTCCAAGCACAACCGGATCGCCAGCCGTCCCCTCTACCATCCGCCGCCGCTCGTCGGCCGATACCGGCAGGGGCCCTTCGGCGACCACGCCCTGCTCGTCGGCCGCCTCGACGCATGGAAGAGGGCGGACCTCGCGGTCTCCGCGCTCGCGCACGCTCCCGCGGCGCGGCTCGTCATCGTCGGCCGCGGACCCGAGGAGGCCCGTCTGCGGCGGCTGGTGGGAGAGACCGGCGTCGCGGAACGCGTGCGCTGGATCGCGCGCGCCTCGGACGAGGAGCTCCTGGAGCTGTACGCCACGGCGCGGATCGTCGTCGTCCCGCCGGCGGGGGAGGACCTCGGGTACGTGCCGCTCGAAGCCTTCCTGTCGGGCAAGCCGGTCCTGACGACCGAAGACGCAGGCGGCCCTCTCGAGTTCGTCGAGAACGGGGTCAGCGGACTCGTCGTCGCCCCGCGGCCCGAGTCGATCGGCGCGGCCCTCCGCGTCGCGTGGGAAGACACGGCGGCGCTCGCGGAAATGGGGGAGCGTGGGCGCCGGCGCGTCTCGCTCCTGTCGTGGGATGCCGTCGTCGAGGAGCTGCTCGGCGCCGCCGGACTTCGCCTTCCATGACGGATCGAAGCAGCGTCGAAGACGAAACGCTGTCGCGCCTCGCGGGCGAGACGGGCGCCGCTCTGGGCGACCTCGGCGTTCGGCCGGACGACGAGCGCTGGATCCGCGCGCATGCCCAGACGCTCGAAAGCCTGTTCGAGGCGCGGCGCCCGCCACGCGGCGCGTGGCTGCGCCCGCTCGGCGCGCTCTACCGCCTGGCGCGAAGAGCGGCGCGTACGGCGAGATAGCCCGAGAGGATGCCGTCCTCGAACTGGTAATCGGGATGGCTCCCGATCTCCGGATGGTCGTGCGGCTGGAGCAAGTCCTCCTCGGTCAGATGCGGCGCGATGCGCCCTGCGAGCTCGCGAAGCCGGCGCTGCTGAGACGAGATCATCTCCTCGAGCAGCGACTCCATCTCGCGCGGCTCGCCGCCGTTCTGCGCCGAGGCCACGGCTAGAGCTCCGGAGCGAGCGCCGCGGTCTGGAGATCCCGCGTCCACGGCTGGACCTGGTTGCGGCCCGCCTTCTTGGCGGCGTAGAGCGCCTGGTCGGCGTGGAAGAGGAGCTGCTCGCGGTCCATGGCGCTTTCGGCCTCCGCGACGCCTCCGGACACGGTCACCTTGAAGGGACGGCCCGCGAACTCGAGCCGCTCGTTTTCGATCGCCGCGCGAATGCGCATCGATACGCCGCGAGCGGCGGGCGCCGTCGTCTCCGGGAAGAGGATCGCGAACTCCTCCCCGCCGTACCGGCAGGCGATGTCGCTCGTGCGGATCGCCTGGCGGATCACCTCGCCGAAGCGGCGGATCGCGGCGTCACCAGCCTGGTGCCCCAGCGTGTCGTTCAGCTTCTTGAAGTGATCGAGGTCGAACGACGCGACGGAGAGGGCGCCGCCGTACCGCTCGCGGCGGGACCATTCCTCCGCGAGGCGCGTCTCGAAGTAACGCCGGGAGGAAAGACCGGAAAGCTCGTCCGTCACGGCGATGGTCCAGTTGCGAAACGCGTGGAGGGAGGCCGTGAAGGGGCCGAGCAGGGAGCGGATCTCCTCCTTGCGGGAGTCGTCGACCGGGTCCGGGCTCGTGAGATCGAGGTGCGCGATCAACCGGTCTCCCGAATAGAGGGGGAGCCGAAGCCTCCGGGAGGGCGGTCCGCCGGAGAGCAGGTCCCGCGGAGCGAAGGATCGCTCCGTCTCGGTCGCGCTGATCTCACGCAGCCTCGCGGCGTCGATGGTCTCGCCGATGTGGGGGCTGGCCGCCTCGAGCACCGGCTCGGGCTCCCCGGCTCCGGAGGGGCGTGAGACCGACCAGACCTCTTCGATCCTGCCGTCGCCGCCCACCCGATAGAGGTCGAACCGTGAAACGGGAAGCACCTCCGCCGTCGCGGCGAACGCGTGCTTCAGGATTCCCCGCAGGTCCGGAGACTCACCGAGAAAGTGTCCCCGCTGCTCGCGTGCGGCGAGGCGGGAGACGAGCTCCTTGACGCGCGCCCGGAGCACGAGCGCGGCCACGGCAGCGGCGAGGGCCACCAGCGCGAGACCGATTTCCGCGGGTACGGGAAGCAACTGCCCTTCAGTGTAAAGGCTTCCCGGCGAACGCGCGCCGAAAGAAGAACCCGCCGGAAAGGAAAAGGCCCCGTTTCCGGGGCCTCATCCGAACCTGCCGAAGCGCCGGCTTGCGCTTCGAGGGTTCTCTTACTTCTTCGTCGAAGTCGACGTGGTCGTCTTGGTGTCCGTCGTGGTGGACGTGGACCCCATCGCTCCCGGCGTCGTGGAGGCCGGAGCCATCGTGCCCGTCGTGTCGGTCGAAGTCGCCATCGTCGACGTCGTGGCTGTGGCCGTGGTGCCGGTTTCCTCGACGACGGTCGGCTGCTCGGTGGTGGTGGTGCTCTCCGTAGTGGTCTCTTCCTTCTTCTTGCAACCGGTGACGAGCGCCGTCGCGAACACGGCAACAAGACCCAGAGTCACGAGCTTCTTCATATCCCTCATCTCCTTTTCTCTACAGCGTCTTTTTCACGCAAAAAGAATCCCCGCAAAAAACGCGCGGGAATGATACCCCAACGGAAACCTCTGTCAACAGGCGCATCCGGGGCGTCGGGGCAACCGTGGCGTGCCCCGCTTTGCTATCTTGCGATTCCCGCGCCAACTGGGGGCGCGGCCGACCGGAGGTACCGTGTTCGAAGGCCTGGGGGAGCGGGTTCAGGGCGTCTTCAAGGACCTGCGCGGTGAGGGACACCTCACCGATTACCATCTCGAGACCGCTTTGCGGCAGATCCGCCTCTCTCTTCTCGAGGCGGACGTGGCGTTGCCCGTGGTGCGCGACTTCACCGCGAGGGTGAAGGAACGCGCGGTCGGCGGCAAGGTGCTCCAGCAGCTCTCGCCGGCGCAGGAGGTGACGCGCATCGTTCGCGACGAACTCGTCACGCTCCTCGGCGGCCAGCTCGCGGGCCTCGCCCTCGACGGAAAGCCGGCCGTAATCGCGCTCGTCGGGCTGCAGGGATCGGGAAAGACGACTTCCGCGGGCAAGCTCGCGCTCCACTTGAAAGGGAGAGGCCGTTACCCGCTCCTCATCCCTGCGGACCTCGCCAGGCCGGCGGCGGTCACGCAGCTCATGACGCTCGGGCGCCAGACCGGAGTGCCCGTCTTCGACCCCGCCGGGCGCAAGGACCCGGTCGACGTCGCGCGCGAGGGCCTGCGCGAAGCGAAGCTGACCGGACGCGACACGGTGCTGATCGACACCGCCGGGCGGCTGCACATCGACGAAGAACTGATGGAGCAGGTCCGCCGGGTCGTGGACGCGACGGAGGCGAAGGAGATCCTCTTCGTCGCGGACGCCATGACCGGTCAGGACGCGGTGCGCTCCGCGTCGGGGTTCGCCGCGGTGCTGCCGCTCACGGGGATCATCCTCACGAAGACGGACGGCGACGCCCGGGGAGGCGCTGCGCTCACGGTCGTGTCGACGACGGGGAAGCCCATCAAGTTCGTCGGCGTCGGCGAGAAGCCGGAAGACTTCGAGCCGTTCCATCCCGACCGCATGGCCTCCCGGATCCTGGGGATGGGCGACGTGCTCACCCTCATCGAGAAAGTCGAGGCGCAGGTCGACGAGACCGCGGCGCGCCGGATGGCGCAGCGCGCGGGCGCCGGCGAGTTCACCCTCGAAGACCTGCGCGAGCAGCTGGCGTCCATGAAGAAGATGGGACCGCTGTCGAACCTGATCGATCTGTTGCCGAAGGGCGGCATGTTCCGCGGTCTCTCCGCTCCCGACGCCGTCGACGAAAGCCAGCTGAAGCGCGTCAGCGCCATCATCGACTCGATGACGCCCGACGAGCGGCACTACCCGCAGATCCTGAACGGCTCGCGAAAGAAGCGGATCGCGAACGGCTCCGGCACCGCGGTCTCCGAAATCAACCGCCTTTTGAAGCAGTACCAACAGATGCGCAAGCTGATGAAGACGGCCAGGAAAGGGATGCGCGGCCTCGACATGTCGAAGATGCCGCTCCCCGCCCCAAAGGGAGAGTAGCTACCGACTACCCGCTACCGACTACCGACTACCGACTACCGACTACTGACCGACTCCGGACTACCGCCCAATCTGCTATCATCCGCCGCTTCGTTCGAAAGGACCTGAATGCTCAAGATCCGCCTGCGGCGCATGGGCGCCCGAAACCAGCCGTACTACCGCATCGTCGTTTCCGACTCGCGACAGACTCCGGGAGCGCAGGTGCTGGAGGAGCTCGGCTCCTACCATCCGCTGCGCGAGCCCGCCGCCGTCTCCATGAACCGGGAGCGCGCCCGCTTCTGGATCGACCGGGGCGCGGACGTTTCCCCGACGGTGCGCTCGCTTCTCGCACGGCCCGAGCCGCCCGCGGCAGCGGCCTCCTGATGCCTCCCGTCGAACGCGGCGGCTCCGGCGCGGAAGGCGCGGCAGTCCGCCGCCTGGTCGAGACGATCGTCCGGCGCCTCTCGGACGTCCCCGCCGAGACGCGCGTGACCGAGAGCTCCGAGGGCCGCGGCGCCGTCTACGAGATCTCGGTCCCCGAAGCCGACCGGGGCCGCTTGATCGGCCGCGAGGGCAGGACCATTCGCGCCCTGCGCGCCTTCGTCGGCGCTGCGGCCGCGGCACGAGGCCGCAAGGTCACCATCCGCGTGAGGGACTAGCGCGGCTTCCCCGCGCCTGCCATCTCGCGCGAATGCTTCTCGTCGGCGTCGTCCGGCGTCCTCACGGCCTGGCAGGGGAGCTCTCGGTCGAGCCGTTCACGGACGTCCCCGACCGCTTCGTTCCCGGCGTGCGGGTCGAGTGGCGGCTCGGCGGGGACACGAAAATGCTCACCGTTCATTCCGCGCGGACCCACGGCGACCGGCTGCTGATCGCTTTCGAGGGCTTCGCCGGAGTCGATTCCGCGCGCTCGCTCTCCGGGGGTGAGCTCAGCGTGCCGGATGCCGACGCCGCGCCCGCGCCGGAGGGTTGGTACATGAGCCACGAGATCGAGGGCTGGCGCTGTGAGGACGTCTCCGGACGCTTTGCGGGAACGGTGCGGCTCCTCGAGACGACTCCGGCGGGAGCGCTGCTCTCGATCGAGACGCCTTCCGGAAAAGAAGCACTCGTGCCGTTCGTGCATCCCATCGTGGTGCTCGTCGACGAGTCGCTGCGCCGCGTCGTGATCGACCCGCCCGAAGGTCTTCTCGAAGTCTGAGCGGAAGACACGCGCCGTGCGCATCGAAATCCTGACGCTTTTTCCTCCCTACTTCGAGTCGCCCCTCGCGGAGAGCCTGCTCGCGCGCGGGATCGCGAACGGACTGCTCGAAGTCGTCGTCACCGACGTGCGCACGTTCTCTCCGGACAGGCATCGGAGGGTCGATGACGAGCCGTTCGGCGGCGGGCCCGGAATGGTGATGACGGCCCCCGTCGTGGCGGCGGCGGTGGAGGCCCGCCGCGCCGCCACGCCGGGCGCGTGGAGCGTCCTCCTGACGCCGGACGGCGCGCGGCTCGACCAGGCCGCCCTCGAACGGCTCGTCCGCCATCCGAATCTCCTTCTGTTCGCGGGGCGCTACGAGGGCATCGACGAGCGGGCGCGGCAGCTCGGCCTCTTCGACGAGGAGGTCTCGCTCGGCGACTTCGTGCTGCCCGGAGGCGAGGTCGCGGCGCTCGCGATCGTCGAAGCGCTCTCGCGCCTGGTTCCGGGAGTCGTCGGAAAACCGGAGTCGGTCGAGCGCGAGTCGTTCGCCGGCGACCGCCTCGACTATCCCCACTACACGCGGCCGCGAGAGTTCCGCGGACTCACCGTACCGGAGGTCCTGCTGACCGGCGACCACGCCCGGATCGAGCGGTGGCGTCGCGCGAAAGCGCTGGAGCGGACGAAGGAGCGCCGCCCGGACCTGCTGGCAAGGCGCCCCGCGGAACCCGGTGAGGGCGAAGGCGAAGCGTAAGCGAGCCAGGCGGATGGCTGAGAGCTGAACAGCCACCCTTGCCTTGCACTCCTGCTTCCGGCTCGCTTATACTGCCCGTTCGCCCGTTTTTCCCTCGTGATTCGGGTCCTT
>DASQJK010000149.1:0-18071 GCA_035631095.1 Thermoanaerobaculia bacterium | reverse complement strand
TCAAGCCGAAGAACACCTTCTCGGAAGTTCTTTCAGAGGTCGCCGAGACCCGCCTCCGGAACGAGGAATGGAAGGAGTACTTTGCGGCCGGCGAGGATGGTGGATTCCGCGTTGACCGCGCGTCCCCCGGGTTCGAGTATTTCGAACGCCCGGACCTGACGAGCGGAGCGGGAATCCGATTCTCGATCCTGAGCGATTCCGCTCGTGTCGATTCTTTTCCGCTCTCCGTCGTTTGCGAGCGCGACGCGAGCTCGATTCGCGTCATCTGCGCAAACGAGAGCCCGGAGCGCCGGGGGCCGTCCGGCGCCTGGATCGCGGCTCATCTGGAGCCACTGATCGCTGCGGCCGCGGAGAGTCCCGAGAAGCGATCGGTCGTGTTGCCCGTTCTCGCCGCGTCTGAGAGGCACCGTCTCCTCGTCGATTTGAATCACACCGGGTCGGAGTTTCCACGTGACCGGACTCTCCATGAGCTCTTCGAAACGGAGGTCGAGCGGTCCCCGGACGCGCCGGCCGTGGTGTTCGAAGACGAGAGCCTCACGTATCGCCAATTGAACGCGCGCGCCAACGCGCTCGCCTGGCTCCTGCGTGAGCGGGGAATCGGCCCCGAGGCGGCAGTGGGACTGGCTCTGGAACGGTCCGCCGAGATGATCGTGGCGCTCCTCGGGATCTGGAAGGCCGGCGGAGGGTACGTTCCGCTCGTCCCTGATCATCCGCCCGCCCGTCTCTCGCAGCAGATCTCTCAGAGCGCGTGCCGGCTCTTGATCACCGACTCCCGTTCCCGTGGCAACTTTGCCGGATACGACGGCGAGACGCTGGATTTCGACGCCGACCGCTCCCTTCTCGAGACGGCGCCGTCCGTCAATCCTCCTTCGAGCGCGCGGCCGTCGAACCTTGCCTACGTGATGTACACGTCCGGATCGACGGGTGTTCCGAAAGGCGTTCGCGTACGGCACGAGAACCTCGTGAATTACACGCATTTCATCGCCCGGGATCTGCTCGGTATTCGGCCCGGCTCCCGTTCGCCGCTTTCCTTTGCCACCGTATCGACCCTCGCGGCGGATCTCGGCAACACGGCCATATTCCCGGCGCTGATCACGGGAGGATGCCTGCACGTGATTCCCTACGAGACCGCGATGGAGGCGGGCCGGTTCGAGGAATACGTCTCCAGAAACCCGATCGACGTCTTGAAGATCGTGCCCTCTCACTTCGCCGCTCTCTTTGCGTCGGGAGGACGGCGCGTGCTCCCCCGGCGAACCCTGATCCTCGGAGGCGAGGCGCTCCCGTGGGATCTCGTCGACCGGATCCAGTCGAGCGGGGCAACGGCGGAGATCGTCAACCATTACGGGCCCACGGAGACGACGGTCGGGTCGCTCACGTTCCGCGTTCCGACGGCGGCGGGCGGCCGGTTCTCCTCGACGGTGCCGATCGGACGCCCGATCGCGAACACCCAGGTTTTCGTCGTCGATCCGGAGGGGCAGCCGGTCCCGATGGGCGTCGCCGGAGAGCTCTTCATCGGGGGAGCGGGCGTCGCCTCCGGATACCAGAATGTTCCGACGGAAACCGCAGAACGATTCGTGGCCGATCTCCTCCCGGAAGCCGGGGGCGGGCGCGTCTATCGAACGGGAGATCGTGTTCGACACCTTCCCGGCGGCGACCTGGAGTTTCTGGGACGCATGGACGATCAGGTGAAGATCCGCGGATTTCGCGTCGAGCCTGGAGAAGTCTCTTCCGCTCTCGCCTCGCACCCCGATGTGCGGGACGCCGTCGTGATCGTGCGGGACGATCCTACCGGCGACGGGCGGCTCGTTGCCTACTTCGTACCGAATCGGGCCGGTGTTCTGTCGGTCGAAGATTTGCGGTCGTGGATTCGCAGCCGGCTGCCGGATTACATGGTGCCTTCGGCGATCGTTTCGATGAATTCCATTCCCCTGACGGCGAACGGGAAAGTCGACCGCGGCGCACTTCCCGCTCCGGAATCTCGGAGCTCCCGGGATTTCATCGCTCCTCGGACCCCCTCGGAAGCGCTCATTGCCGAGACGTGGAAAGAAGTCCTGCATCTCGAGCGGGTCGGAGCGGACGACGATTTCTTCCAACTGGGCGGTCACTCGCTGCTCTTGACGCAGGTCGTCTCGAGACTCCGGAGAGCTTTCGAGAGAGATCTACCGCTCCGCTGGGTCTTCGAGTCGCCGACCGTCGCCGGGCTCGCAAAGCGGATGGACGATGCCCGGCGCGAGGACATCGCGCGGCTTCTCGACGAGATCGACGAGCGCGACGCAACACAGTCACCTGCGGGAAATCGAAAATGAGCCGCCCTCCCGCTCAGGATCTGGAAGAGCGTCTCGCGGCGCTATCGCCTGAACAGCGTGAGCTGCTCGATCGACGTTTGAAGGAACGCGTTCTCGAGTCCGGTCGAGCGGACACGATCCCGCATGAACCCGGACTCACGGAGGCGCCCCTTTCGTTCTCGCAGCAGAGAATCTGGTTTATGGACCGCCTGGAGTCCGAGGGCTCCGCGTACAACGTTCCCACGGCGGTTCGCCTCCGCGGACCACTCGACGAGGGTGCGCTATGCCGCGCTCTCGAGGCGATCCAGGCGCGGCACGCGAGCTTGAGGACGCGCTTTCCCGAGAGCGACGGTGTGCCCGTCCAGCGGATCGAGAAGCACGCGTCGGTCTCGCTCCCGGTTCTCGACTTATCCGATCTTCCGTTGGATGAGCGCGAGCGGAAGACCCGGCGATTGATCCGCGACGAGGCGGCCACGCCCTTTGATCTCGCCCGCGGCCCCGTCTTTCGAGCGAAACTGGTTCGACTTGCCCCGGAGGAGCACGTATTCCTCTGCACACTCCATCACATCGTGAGCGACGGGTGGTCTCGGACGCTTCTCTTTCGAGAGCTGTCGGAGTCATATGACGCGTATGCGTCGGCGAAGAAGCCCGCGCTCAGCCCGCTCCCCATCCAGTACGCGGATTACGCGGTCTGGCAGCAGGAGGGGCTGCGAAGCGGAAGAATGCAATCCCACCTCGAGTACTGGCGCACTCAACTCCGGAACCTTCCGATGCTCGACCTTCCTACGGATCACCCGCGGCCGGCGGTCCAGACGCTTCGCGGCGACCGGTGCGAGCTCGAAATTCCCGGGGAGGTCGCGCGGGCATTGAAGGCGTTCTGTCGCGAGGAAGGCGTGACCCTGTTCATGGCGGTCTTGTCGGCGTTTGCGCTGCTCCTTCGCGGGCACTCGGGACAAGATGATCTGGTGGTCGGAACCCTCACGGCGAACCGTAACCGAATCGAAACCGAAGGCCTGATCGGGATCTTCATCAACGCGCTCGCGATGCGAGTTGATCTGTCCGGCAATCCGACGTTCCGAGACCTCGTCCGACGGGTCCGGGAGGTCGCTCTCGAGGCGTACGCTCACGAAGACGTTCCGTTTGAAAAGGTGGTCCAGACGCTGCAGCCCGAGCGCGACCCCGCCCGCTCGCCGATCTACCAGACGATGGTCAATGTCGACACCGCTCCATCCCGGACGGTGAATCTTCCGGGACTCCTCGTCGAAGACCTGACGGTGCCGGAGGAGGTCGCGCTGCTCGATCTCACACTGACGGTCAGGGACCGGGGCGGCGAGCTCACCGGGTGGCTCGAATACAACGCCGATCTTTTCGAGGCCGAAACGATCCGGCGCATGAGCGGCCACTTCGGGGTGATTCTTTCGGCGGTGGTGGCGAATCCGGACCAGAGGGTCGCGGCCGTTCCGCTACTGACGGAGGTGGAACGACGGCGCGTTCTCTTCGATTGGAACGAGACCGATCGAGACTACGCGGCGAACCGGCGCCTCCACGAGCTCTTCGAGGAGCGGGCCGCGATGTCTCCCCGGGCCGTCGCGCTGCGCGAGGGTCCCCGGGACGTCGAATATGGCGAGCTCAATCGCGACGCGAACCGTCTGGCCCGGTACCTTCGCTCGAACGGGGTCGGCCCCGGGTCGATTGTCGGCGTCTGCCTCGAGAGGTCCGCGAGAACGGTGACAGCGCTCCTCGCCATCTTCAAGGCCGGTGCTGCGTATGTGCCGCTCGATCCGTCTTACCCGGAAGAGCGCCTCGCCTTCATGCTGAAAGACTCGGGCGCCGGGATCGTGCTCACCGAGGCGCATGTCGCTCCCCGTTTCGAGGATCTTTCAACGAAGGAGATCCGGCTGGACGAGATTGCCTCGGAGGTCGCCCGGCAAGACGCCCACGATCTCTCGACGCCGGGCACTTCGGAAGATCTCGCATACGTGATCTATACGTCCGGATCGACGGGAATACCGAAGGGGGTCGAAGCGATCCATCGGGCGTCCGTGAACCGCTTCGCCTGGATGTGGCAAGCCTATCCCTTCGAAGAAGGCGAAATCTGCTGCCAGAAGACGTCGCTCTCTTTCGTCGACTCGATCTGGGAGATTTTTGGTCCACTGCTCGCGGGAGTGCCGTCCGTGATTTTTTCGCAGGAGGAGTCCCGTGACCCGCGAATTCTCGTGCACCGCCTGGCCTCGGAGAGAGTTTCTCGAATCGTCCTTGTCCCGTCGCTTCTTTCCGCGCTGCTCGACTCGGGAATCGAGGTCGCGAAGAGTCTTTCGAAACTGAAGTGGTGGATCACGAGCGGGGAAGCGCTCCCGTTCGACCTTTACCGGCGCTTTCGAGAGTTGATGCCCGGCGCCGTCCTCATCAATCTTTACGGGTCGTCGGAAGTTTCCGCAGACGTCACCTGCTGGGACAGTCGCGGGCCCGAGCCGCTCCACTCGGTCCCGATCGGGCGGCCAATTTCCAACACACAGGTGTACGTCCTCGACGAAGCGCGTCAGCCGGTCGCGATCGGAGTGTCCGGCGAAATCTATGTCGGCGGGGTGGGCCTCGCCAGGGGTTATCGAAACCGACCGGATTTGACCGCGGAGCGGTTCGTGCCCGATCCGTTTCGTCAAACGGCCGGAGCCCGGCTGTTCAAGACGGGGGATCGGGCGCGCCACCTGCCCGGGGGCGACCTCGAGTACCTCGGACGGAACGACGATCAGGTCAAGATCCGTGGTTATCGGATCGAGCTCGGCGAGATCCAGGCGGCACTGACGGCTCTTCCGTCGGTCGAAAAAGCGGTCATGACGCTGGACGGGTCTGCGGGCGAGCAGCGCCTCGTCGCCTACGTGGTTTCGAAGGAGAGAAATTCGGAGGCCTTGCGTTCTGGCCTCGCCTCTCGGCTGCCGGAGTTCATGATTCCCGCTGCATTCGTTTTTCTCGACGCGTTTCCGCTGACGCCGAGCGGCAAGATCGACAAGAAGGCACTCCCCGCCCCGCATCTCGTTCGGCCTGAGCTCCAGGCGTCTTTCGTCGCTCCGTCGACTCCCACGGAGAGAGCTCTCGCCAAAGCCTGGCAGGACGTCCTCGGACTCGACCACGTGGGAGTGCATGACAATTTCTTCTCTCTGGGAGGCCATTCGCTGCTCATGATTCAGGTGGCTGCGCGTTTGCGCGACTCCGTCGGAGTGGAGTTGCCTCTGCGCACCTTCTTCGAGGCGCCCACGATCGCGGGATTGGCGCTCCAGGCGGATCAGGCGGTGCCCGGAGAACGAGAGCAAGTTCCAGCGATTCGGCCGGCGCCGGGGGGGGCCCCCTTTCCATTGTCCTTCGCGCAGCAGCGGCTCTGGCTCGTCGAGCAGCTCAACCCGGGCAGCGCTGCCTATCTCATACGCCGCGCGTATCGCCTCGAGGGACCGTTGCGTCCTGAGGCGCTCCAGCAGGCGCTGGATGCCGTCGTAGCGCGTCACGACACCCTTCGAACGAGCTTCGTCGCGTCCGACGACGATGAGGGGGCTCGCCAGGATGTGGCCCGCGTCGCCCGCGTGCCCCTGGTGCAAGTCGACATCAGCTCGTGGCCGGCAGAGCGGCGGAGGGAGGAGGCGTCGGCCTTGATGGCTTCGGAAGGGGATCGGCCTTTCGACCTCGGCCGTGGTCCTCTACTTCGTGCCCACCTGTTGCGATTAGGCCCCGCCGAACACCTGTTTCTCGTCACGCTTCACCATCTCGTCGGCGATGCATGGTCGATCGGGATTCTGCTGCAGGAAGTCGCCACACAGTACGAAGCGGTTCTGAAGAACGAGCCGTGCCCGATGCCGCCGCTTCCGATTCAATACGGCGATTACGCCGTCTGGCAGAGGGAGTGGCTGAGAGGCGAGCGGCTCCAGCGGATGCTGTCGCACTGGCGGCGCGAACTTCAGGGCGCGCCTGAGGTCTTCGAAGTCGAGAGTGATCGGCGCCGCCCGCTCATACGGACCTCCGGAGGCGCGCGCCGCGCGCTGGCGTATTCTCGCCGTCTCGCGGAGGACCTCAGGGTGGCGGGCCGGAGCCAGGATGCCACGCTTTTCATGACTCTGGCAGCCGCTTACGCGGCTTTTCTGTCCGGATACACGCGTCAGGAGGAGATCCTGATCGGGTCTCCGATCGCCGGGCGCAATTCCGTAGAGACCGAGCCCCTCATCGGTCTGTTCGTCAATACGCTGGTCCTGCGGGCGACTCTCTCCGGGGATCCCACCTTTTCGGAGCTGGTCGCCCGTGTGCGGGAAAGAGCGCTCAAGGCTTTCGAACATCAGGATCTTCCGTTTGAAAAGTTGGTCGAGGAGCTGCGCCCCGCGCGCAGCACGGCCTACAATCCCCTTTTCCAGGTCTGGTTCGTTCTCCAGAACGCCCCGACCGTCCCGTGGGAGCTGCCGGGCGTTCGCTCCGCGGGTCTCGATTCCGTGACGATCGCGGCGCGCCACGACCTGCAGCTGACCATGTGGGAAACGACGGAGGGGTTGGGCGGCTCACTCGATTTCAGCACCGATATGTTCAATTCGCCCACGATGGACCGTATGACGGAAGATTTCGGATTGGTGCTGCGCACCATTGGCTCCAATTTTGCGGTGCGCCTCAGCGAGCTGCGTGAGATTCGCCGGGAAGCTGACGTCGGGCGAAACCGTTTGGAGCAAGCGCGGCTCGAACAGGTCAGCGCCCGCAGCCTGACGAGCGCGCGCCGCAAAGCGATCCGCGAATGAACGACGACCCGAAAGCACCGCCGCCGGGCGGAACAGCCGGTCCGACTCTGCCGGGTGGAGGCCGCCGCGCCCGGGTCCGGCTCTCTGAGGCCGAACTGGTGAAGTTTGCGCCGCTCCGGCAGGACGGCATTCTCCCGATCCTGGCGACACCGACGGTCGAGGGAGTCGATATCGCGTCCTGGGCCGAGCGAAATCGCGATGTTCTCCGGTCCCGGCTCGTGGAAAACGGCGCCATCCTGTTCCGTCGCTTCGAGGTGGCCGGATCGGAGGGTTTCGAGCGATTGATCGCCGCGGTTTCGGGGTCCCTGCTGGAATACACATATGGGTCGACACCCAGAACGCGCGTCGGCGGGAGCATCTACACCTCGACCGAATACCCCCCTCACCAGGAAATTCCACTCCACAATGAAATGTCGTATTCCCGGGACTGGCCCCTGAAAATCTGGTTCTTCTGCGTTCAGCCGGCTCCGCAGGGGGGCGAAACGCCGATTGCCGACAGCCGCCGCGTCTTCCAGCGGGTCCCTCCCGCCCTGCGGGATCGGATGATCGCGAAGGGGGTTCTGTACGTCCGCAATTACGGTCCGGGACTCGACGTTCCCTGGCAGAAAGTCTTTCAGACGGACGAGCGGTCCAAAGTCGAGGAATTCTGCCGGGCGACCGGCATCGAGTTCGACTGGATAGACGGAGATCGCCTTCGAACCCGGGAGATCTGTCAGGCAGCCGAAGAGCATCCCATCACGCACGAGCCCGTCTGGTTCAATCAGGCGCACCTGTTCCACGTTTCGAACGTGTCACCGGAAGCGCGCGAGCAACTCCTCGCGAGTTTTGACGAGGAGGACCTTCCCCGCAACTCCTATTACGGGGATGGCTCGCCGTTCAGTGACGGCGATCTCGAACTGATCCGGGAAGCGTATCGCGCGGAGACGATCTCGTTTCCATGGCTGTCCGGAGACATCCTGATGGTCGACAACATGCTGACGGCGCACGCGCGGCGGCCCTACTCCGGCCCGCGGCGCGTCATCGTCGGTATGGCCGAATCGTGGCGGCAATCGCGCGGCGACTCTGCAGGCTCCGCGACCGAGCCCCGGCCGTGACCGAAAACACGCTGGAAGGTTTCCGGCTCTCGCCCCAGCAGAGCCGTATCTGGGCGCTCTCGCAGCTCGACGGACGGGGAGCATACCGGGTGTCTGGGTTCTTCCGCTTCGATGAGGGCTGGGACCCCGCCAGATTCAAGCGCGCGCTGTCGGAAGTCGTCGAAAGGCACGAGATTCTTCGTACGTCCTTTCGACGCCTCGCCGGGATGACCGCCCCGTTGCAGATCGTGCACGATCGTATGGAGGTGCGCCTGGAGGAACTCGCCGAAGCCCCGGCAGAAGGCCGCGTCTCCTTCGAGCCGGATCTCGAGCGGGGGCCCTTGGTTGTCGCACGTTTTCGATCTGCCTCTCCTGGGTCTGCCGCCGTAGAGCTCGATCTGCCGGCCCTCTGCGCGGACCGGACGACGATGCGCCTGATCGCCGCGGAGATCGCCGCCGACCTCTCGGGGGAGCCGGTCGCGGCGAGTGCGCCGCTGCAGTACGCGGATGTCGCTGAGTGGTTCCACGAGCTCCTGGAAAAACCGGAGTCGGCTCCCGGGATCGAATACTGGCGAAGATTCGATTTGCGCGGCGCCGACGCGCCGCCGCTTCCCTTTCGCCTTCTCGACCCTGCGTTAGGTTTCGAGCCGAAGCGTTCGTCGGTTCCGATTTCTCTCGTACCCGCGGAGCGCCTCCGGCATTTCGATGAGCTGCCGGGTCGGCCGACGCGATCGATGCTTCTCGCCGCATGGCAGGCTTTTCTTCAGCGTCTCTGCGGCGGCGAGCCCGTCATCATCGGGTACGAGAGCGAAGGCCGGCGCCTCCCGGAACTGCGGACGGTCCTTGGTCCGTGCGCGCGGTCCCTGCCACTGCGCACGCCGTGGACGGAGATGCCGTCTCTCAAAGCCGGCGCGCTCGCCGTGGAAAACGTGATCGCCGAGCAGGAAAGGTGGCAACATCTCTTCGTCGAGGGAGCGACATTCGCCCTGTCCTTCGAGTATTCGGACGAACCTCAGGAGCGGGGCCATCTCTGGAAGCTCGCCGACGTGCGCTCCTGGATCCGACCTTTCGAGCTGCGTCTTTCTTGCGTGCGCACGGCAAACGGAGCCGAGCTTTCGATCGAGTACGACTCGGGAAGGATTCCCGATCGGGAGGCGGCGCTGCTCACCTCGCGATTCTCCCGATTTCTCGATCGCGCGCTCGCCGAGCCGGATCTTCCGCTCAGCGCCATCGATCTGTTGAGCGAGGAGGACGAGCGGCTCTTTCGAGGATGGAACTCGACGGACCGCCCTCTCGCCGACGTACGACTCATCCATGAACGGTTCGAGGACGCCGCTCATGCAACTCCGGATGCCGTGGCGCTCGTCTACGAAGACTCGGCTCTGAGCTTCGCGGAATTGAACGAGCGGGCGAATCAGGTCGCGCACCGTCTCGCCCGCGTCGGCGTCGGCCCGGACGCTCGGGTGGCGTTGTGCGTCGAACGTTCCCTCGAGATGATCGTCGGTTTGCTGGGCATCTGGAAGGCCGGCGCAGCTTATGTGCCGATGGATCCTTCCATTCCCGAGGAACGGCTGCGGTTTCTCGTGTCCGACACGGACGCGAGCGCCATCGTCACCAGAGGCGCGCTCGCGGGAAAGTTCGGCGGGGCGGCACCGGTGGTCCTCTTCGAATCCGAGGAGCCGGCTCCGATCACGAACCCGGATCGTCGCGCGCAACCCGACGGCCTCGCCTACGTGATCTTCACGTCCGGCTCGACCGGCACGCCCAAGGGAGTCGCCGTCGAGCATCGGCAGATTCGGAACTACGTGGACGCCATTCTCGAACGACTGCAGCCACCTGCCGGTTCCTCCTTCGTTTCGGTGACCACTCTCTCGGCGGACCTCGGGAACACGTCCATTTTTCCGGCGCTCGCGACCGGCGGGCGGCTGCGGGTCGTATCGGAGCAGCGCGCCTCGGACCCCGAGCGTCTGGCGGAAGCCTTCGAGGTGGACCCGCCGGACTATCTGAAAATCGTCCCGTCGCATCTCGGGGCGCTTCTTTCGGCGTCCCGCCCGGAGCGCCTCCTCCCCAGACGATGTCTCCTGCTCGGGGGCGAAGCGACCAGCCGGGATCTCCTCGAGCGCATTCGAGCACTCGCCCCGTCTCTCCGGGTGATCAATCACTACGGTCCCACGGAGGCGACCATCGGAGTCACGACGTACGACGCCGCGGACTTCGAACGGACGGGACCCTCCGAAACGGTCCCGGTGGGGCGGCCGCTTTCCAACTGCCGGGTCTATCTGCTGGATGAGAATCGCCAGCGCGTCCCGCCGGGCGTGCCGGGAGAGCTCCACATCGCGGGCGCGGGAGTGGCGCGGGGGTATTGGGCACGACCCGAGCTCACCACCGAGAGATTTCCCCTTCTAACCATCGGAGGGGTCGGCGAACGTGTGTACCGCACGGGTGATCTCGCGCGCCACCTGCCCGACGGCAATATCGAGCTGCTCGGCCGTACGGACGATCAGATCAAACTGCACGGCTTCCGAATCGAGCCCGGCGAGATCGAGACCGCGCTCCGAAAGCATCCGGCGGTCCGGGAAGCGGCGGTGCTCCCCCGGGAGATCCCCGGTCTGGGGAAGCGTCTGGTGGCTTATCTCGTCCCGGTCCCGGGCGAGGCTGCCGCGGCCCCGGACCTGCGCCGTCACCTTGCGCAGACCCTGCCCGAGTTCATGATGCCTTCGGCGTTCGTGCCGATCCCGCGCCTTCCATTGACCCCGAACGGCAAAATCGACCGGGCAGCGCTCCCGCTCCCTCCTTTGGCGACGGCGGGCGGCGAGGAGCTGGTCGTCGGTCCCCGCACGCCGCAGGAGCGAATCCTGACGGACATCTGGGCGGGAGTTCTCCGGCTGCGTCGTTTCGGCATCCACGACAATTTTTTCGAGCTCGGTGGAGACTCGATCCTCGCGATCCAGATCATCGCTCGGGCGGCGCGTGAGGGCCTGCGCCTGACTCCCCGTCAGCTCTTCGAGCGGCAGACGATCGCGGAGCTCGCCCAGGTGGCGGAAAGTCTCGGCCCGCAGCCGACGGATCAGAGCGCGGCGACGGGGTCCGTTCCGCTGACGCCGATTCAACACTGGTTCTTCGAACAGGCTTTGCCGGAACCGCACCATTTCAACCAGTCGATGGTCGTCGAGGGCCGCGAGGCGCTCGACCCGGAGGCGATCGCCGCGGCGGCCGATGCTCTCATGGCGCATCATGACGCCCTCCGTCTCCGCTTCACGCGCGATTCGTCCGGGTGGCGACAGGAGAGCATTCCTCCCGGCGGCCAGAAATTCTTTTCTGTCGTGTCCGGGGCCGGCCTGGACGAGTCCCAGCAGGAAGAGGCGATGGCCCGAGCAGCGGCCGACGCTCACGCCTCGCTCGATCTGACGCATGGCCCGCTCGCACGGGTGCTCTACTTCGATCGGGGGAAAAGCCCGGCGAGAGTGATGCTCATCGTGCACCACCTCGCCGTCGACGGTGTGTCCTGGCGCGTCTTGCTGGAGGACCTGGAAACCGCCTACCGGCAGGTTCGATCGGGTGAGGCTCCCGCCCTGCCCGCGAGGACGACCTCATTCGGCGAGTGGGCACGGAAGCTCGAGGAGATCGCGCAGTCGAGGCGTATCGAGCAGGAGGCGCCCTACTGGCTCGCCGAAAACGCCGCGCCCGACGTGGCGCTGCCGCCGGATTTTCAAGGGGAGAACACGATCGCGTCGGCGCGAAGCATCGAAACCGTACTCTCGCCGGAAGAAACGGCCGCGCTGCTGCATCAGCTTCCAGCTGCATACCGCACTCAGATCAACGACGCCCTGCTGACCGCCCTGGCTCGGGCGCTCCACCGCGCCACGGGCGTGCGATCCATTCGGTTCGCTCTCGAGGGGCATGGCCGCGAGGAAGTCGTTTCCGGAATCGATCTTTCGAGAACGGTGGGGTGGTTCACGTCCCGCTTTCCCGTCTCCCTGCACCTCCCCGGCGAAACGGAACCCGGCGGACGTGTGGACGCGCTGCTCACTATCAAGGAGCAACTGCGCGCGATTCCGGGCCGAGGAATCGGCTACGGAATTCTCCGTTACCTCTCGAAGAACGGCCCCGTCGGGAATTCGATCAAAGCGCTTCCTCGGCCGGACATCAGCTTCAACTACCTGGGCCAGCTCGACCGGGTGCTCGCCGATGAGTCCCTCTGGCGGGTGCTTCCGACGCTCGGCCCCGAGCGAAGCCCGCGGAATCGTCGTCCCTTCGCCCTGGCGATCGAAGGACGAGTCCGCGGAGAGCGTTTGCGTCTGTCCTGGGTGTACAGCGAGAACGTCCATCTGCCCGCGACGATTGCCCGCCTTGCCGGACTCTTCGAGGAGGAACTTCGCGCGCTCATAGCTCTCGGCGCTGGCGCGGGGGAGGTTGCGTATACACCCTCGGACTTTCCCAAAGCCCGCATGAGCCAGAAAGACCTGGAGAAACTCGTCGCGACGTTGAAACCGGGGGGCCGGGGGCGCGAATAAAAACCGGCGAGGACTCCGGGCATGGAGCCGAGTCGAGGGCTTGACCGTGCTTCCGTCAAGAGGGATGATGGAGGGCTAGACCGGGCAAGGCCTCTTCGTGGCAACGCATCCCCGCGACCGTTGCGCAATTATGAAACAATTCTCCTGCATTCATCTGGTTCAGCGTCGGTTGAGTGTCTTTCGAATTCGATTCGATCTTGAAACCGAGGAGAGGCCGATGAAATGTGTTCCGCGCGCCGATCTCGGCCCTCACCTTCGATCGTGGGACTGCTGGTTCCAGGGATGATCGCGTTACCCGGACGGATGTTCCATCGGTGAGAGGGATGACAGACCCGAATATCGAGGATGTGTACGAGCTGTCTCCGATGCAGCAGGGGATGCTCTTTCACACCCTTTATGACCCGATCGGAGATCTTTACTTCGAGCAATGCGTCGTGACTCTTCGCGGCGAAGTCGACCCGGCGCGGTTTGCCGGAGCCTGGCACGCGGTCGCGGTTCGTCACCCGGTCCTGAGAACCTCTTTCCACTGGGAGGGTCTCGAGAAGCCTGTGCAGGTGGTCCATCCGCGCGTGGACGTCCCATACGAATTTCTCGACTGGCGAAGTCTGTCCGCCGAAGATCAGCGCAACCGCCTCGAGGCCTACGCTCGGGCGGACCGCCAGAAAAGCTTCGAGTTGACCTCCGCCCCCCTGTTCCGGATCGCTCTCTTCCGGAGAAGCGAAGACATTTTCGATTGTCTGTTCAGCTTTCAACACCTTCTTCTCGATCGCTGGTCGCGGTTCCTGGTGATCCAGGAGGTGCTGGCGGCGTACTCGGGTTCGCCGGAAAAGCCGCTGCCGGCCGCTCGTCCGTACGGGGATTACATCGCATGGATTCAAGCTCGCGACCGGGGCCAGGCGGAAACCTTCTGGCGCCGAGAGCTTGCCCGATTCGCGGCGCCGACGCCGGTTTCGTCCCGCGGCACGGTCGCGAAAGAGAGCGGGATGACGTTCGAGGACTCCCGCGTTCGCCTGTCGACACAGGAGACGGAGGATCTGTATTCCTTTGCCCGGCGAAATCGGCTCACCGTGAACACCCTCGTCCAGGGCGCCTGGGCCGTTCTTCTGAGCCGATACAGCGGCGAGGCGGACGTCTTGTTCGGTGCCACCGTGTCCGGCCGCCCTCACTCACTGGAAAACGTCGAATCCATGGTGGGACTCTTCATCAACACGCTGCCGGTGCGGACCCGCATCGAATCCAGCGAGCGGGTTCTGCCCTGGCTGCAGAAGCTGCAGGCGAAGCTGCTGGAGCTGCGGGAGTACGAGCACAGTTCGTTGATCGACGTTCAGGGCTGGAGTGAAGTCCCTCGAGGCGTGCCGCTGTTTGAAAGCCTCGTGATCTTCGAGAACGTCGGCGGCGATTCAGGGGTCGTCGAGACGGAAGGGCCGCTCGCCGTCGTGGAGATCCGCTCGATCGGAGGCGCGACCAATTACCCGCTGACTCTCTTTGCAGTGCCGGGCCGGGCCTTGACGCTCAAGCTGATGGGGGATGCCGCACTCTTCCAGAAGAGCGAGCTGACGCGGCGCCTGGAGCATCTCGCCATGCTCCTCCGGGCCATGGCGAGCCGTCCGGAGGGCGATCAGGAGCTCTCGGGCCTGCCCGCGCTCACGCCAGAGGAGCGGCGGGAAGTGATTTTTCTGCGTAACGAGACCGCGCGGGATTTTCCTCCGACGTGTGTTCACGAGCTGTTCGAGCAGCAGGTCTCGCGGTCTCCCGACGCGCCGGCCGTTCGGTTTGCCGGCAACAGCATGTCGTACCGCGAGCTAAACGGGCTCGCCAACCAGATCGCGCGCCATTTGAAGCGGCTCGGTGTCGGCCCGGAGACGCGTGTCGCGCTCTGTCTCGACCGCTCTCTCGAAATGGTCGCGGTTCTGCTCGGCATTCTGAAATCCGGCGCGGCATACGTTCCACTCGACCCGACCTACCCCCTCGAACGCCTCGCGTTCATGATTCATGACGCCGGGCCGGCGGTTCTCATTTCTCAGCAGAGCGTTGCCGCCAAGCTCCCGCCTTTCGCCGGCACGACGCTGCTCATTGACGGCCCCGATCTCGACACGATTCGTTCTGAGAGCCGTGACGACTCCGGCGGCACGTCGCAGCCGGGCAGCCTCGCCTATGTCATCTATACGTCCGGCTCGACGGGCAAGCCGAAGGGTGTTTCCATCGAGCACCGTTCCGTGACGAACTTGCTTTTTTCGATGCAGGAGCTCGTCCGTCTCGCCCCGGGGGACGTCCTTCTCGCCGTTACGACGCTTTCCTTCGACATCGCCGGGCTGGAACTGTTTCTCCCGCTCATGACCGGGGCGTGCGTCGCGGTGTGCTCGCGTGAGGACGCGGCCGATGGCGCCGCTCTGCGCGAGGAGCTGCGACGGTCCGGCGCCACCGTCATGCAGGCGACCCCCGTCACCTGGCGCGTTCTGATCGGCGCGGGATGGCGGGGGGAAGGACTTCGAGCTCTCCTCTGCGGAGGCGAATCGCTGCCGGGAGATCTCGCCGACCAGCTCCTGGAGAGAGTGCCTTCCGCGTGGAACGTCTACGGTCCGACCGAGACGACGATCTGGTCGACGGCATGGCAGCTCCAGCCGGGCGCTCGTCCCGTGAGGATCGGAAAGCCTCTCGCGAATACCCAGATTTATCTGCTCGACGCGGGCGGCTCTCCCGTCCCGGTGGGCGCCGTGGGACAAATCCACATCGGCGGCGCGGGTCTCGCTCGGGGCTACTGGAATCGGCCGGACCTGACCGAACAGGCGTTCGTCTGGAGGATCCTCGCGAAAGACCCGATCCGGGTTTACGCGACCGGCGACAAGGGCCGGTTTCACGAGGACGGAACGATCGAGTGCCTGGGGCGGCTCGACAACCAGGTGAAGCTGCGGGGGTATCGCATCGAGCTCGGTGAGGTCGAAGCCACGCTCCGGGCGCACCCCCACGTGCGGGATGCGGCAGCGGCCGTCCGGGAAGACGGGCCCGGGTCGACGGGGCTGGTGGCATACGTGATCCCCGGTCCGACAGAGTCCGCCGGGAGCGGCCGGGCACCTGCAGGCGCAAACCCCTCCGATCAGATCTCTCAATGGCAGGCTGTGTGGGACCAGGCGTATTCGGGTTCTCCGGACGTGGATCCCGCGTTCGACACTTCCGGCTGGAACAGCAGCTATACGGGCGAGCCCATGGCCGCCGAGGACATGCGCGAATGGGTCGAAGGGACGGCGCAGCGGGTTCTCTCCCTCCGCCCGAAACACCTGCTCGAGATCGGATGCGGGACCGGGCTGTTGTTGCGTCGGATCGCGGGAAATTGCGCGAGTTACACGGGCACGGATCTTTCAGAGAACGCCTTGCGCCGCCTCGAAGACGTAGGGGGCGGACTCACGGCCGCAGAGAACGTGCGGCTGCTTCTCCGACGCGCCGACGACTTCGACGGCATCCCCGCCGGGACAGCCGACACCATCGTTCTCAATTCGGTGATCCAGTATTTTCCGAGCGTCGAGTACTTGCTGGGTGTTCTGGAGAAAGCCGTCGAGACTCTTTCTTCCGGCGGCTCCGTTTTCGTCGGAGACGTCAGAAGGCTGTCCCTGCTCGAAGCCTTTCATTTTTCCGTCGAGCTCGCGCGAGCCCCGGAAAGCCTGCCAGTCGCCGAGCTGCGCCGCCGCGTCCAACGCAGGACGGCTCAGGAGGAAGAGCTCCTCGTCGATCCCGGTTTTTTCCTCGCCCTGCGGCGGCACCTGACGCGAATCGAACGAGTGGACGTGATGCCCAAGGCGGGGCGCCGCGACAACGAGATGAATCGCTACCGGTACGACGTCGTCCTGCGCGTCGGTCCTCTTCCGGAGCCGGCAGCCGCTCCCCGTTGGGTCCGCTGGGAGGAAGAGGGCGTGCACCGGGAGGCTCTTCGCCGGATTCTGGAGGAGGACCGGCCGAACGCGCTCGGCGTGCGGGAAGTCCCGAATCCGCGAGTGGAAAACGACATCCGGGCACTCGAACTGATGAGGAGCGGCGATGCGCCCGCGACGGCCGGCGAGCTTCGCGCGATCCTGAAGGCCTGGCCGGCCACGGGTGTCGACCCGGCTGAGCTCTCGTCCTGGAGCGGCGAAATCCCTTACGACGTTCACGTCAGCTGGTCCTCCGCCTCCCCGTCCGGCGCATTCGACGCCGGGTTCGTGCGTCGGGGCAGCGATGGATCAGTTACGGCTCCATTCCCGTTTCCCGCACCATCCGGACCGGCGGCCCCCTGGAAGACCTATGCGAACGATCCGCTGTGGGGATCGATCATTCGCAGGCTTCTGCCCGGTCTGCGGGCATTCCTGCGGGAGAAGCTGCCGGAGTACATGGTGCCGTCGTCCATCGTCGTGCTGGACGAGCTTCCCCTGACACCCAATGGCAAGATCGATCGTCGCGCGCTCCCCGCGCCGGACTCGACCACGGCGTCCGGGCACAGCGTGTTCCGGCCTCCGCTGAGTCCGGTGCAGAAAACCCTGGAACAGATCTGGAAAGACGTGCTCGGAGTGGCGCGCGCCAGCCTGGACGACGATTTCTTCGAGCTCGGCGGGCACTCGCTGCTCGCCACACAGCTGGTCTCCCGAATTGCCGATTCCTTCAACGTCCGGCTCCCGCTTCGCCGCGTCTTCGAGCAACCGACGCTCGAATTGCTTTCGGGCGTGATCGCCGAGAGCCTCGCCGAAGCGGAGGGGACCGAATCGATGCTCCGGATACTCGAGGAGATTCGCGGACTCTCCGAAGAGGAAGCGCGCTCGCGCCTCGCGCTCGAGGGTGATCCGGTCACGGGTTCTCGGGCGGGTGGATGAGGCCGAGGCCTTTCCAACTTCAATGGCAGATCTGAAGCAGCAAATCGCGAATCTGACTCCCGCGCAGCGGGAGTTGCTCGAGCAGCGACTTCGGGGGAGGACTGCCCGCCCTCGCGGCGCCGACGGCATCCCGCGATCCGAGAACCGCAGCAACGCGCCCCTTTCGTTTGCGCAGCGGCGGCTGTGGTTCTTCGACCAGCTGGCGCCGGGGAGTCCGGCGTACACGATGTCGCGGGCGTATCGAGTCGCGGGAATGATCGACGAGGACGCGCTGCGACGCGCGGTGACCGCCGTGGGTCAGCGCCACGAGATCCTCCGGACGACTTTTGCGATGGAAGGCGACCAGCCGGTGCAGCAGATCGCACCGACTCCGCCGGGTGGCCTGAGCGTCATCGATCTGACCGCCGTCGGGGATCGCGACAAAGAGAGCGCCGCTCGTGCTGCGATGGCCGACGAGGTCCGTCGACCTTTTGATCTGGAGCGGGGGCCTTTGCTGCGGGTGAGTTTGATTCGGATGGGGGAGCGGGAGCACGTGTTGATGATGGCGATGCATCACATCGTCAGCGATGGGTGGTCGATGGGGATTCTGGTGAGGGAGCTG
>DASQJK010000148.1:0-5431 GCA_035631095.1 Thermoanaerobaculia bacterium | reverse complement strand
ACCTTCTTGTTGATGTGGCGACGGAGCCTCTCGTTGCCCGCCTCCGGAGCGATCGACAGCGCGCGCTCCCCCTGGCGGGAAAGGACCTCGAGAATCGGCGCCTCGATCGCGTCGATCTTGATCGACGAAAGAGCGATGTGGAATCCGAGCTCGGAGAGCCCGCGCAGGATCTCTGTGATCTCCGGGTGATCGCAGACCGCGGTGGCGATCAATCCGGTGCGGTCGGTGAGAGCGCGCGCTTCTTTCGCCACCTTCAGGATCGAGGCCGCCGGGTACTGCTTGATGGGGGCCATCGCGTACGCGGCCCAGCAGAACCGGCACATCTCCGTGCATCCGCGCGAGATCTCGATCAGCAGCTTGTCCGAGAGCTCCGTCCGAGGAGTGAGGATCGTCGTGTGCGGGACCTCGAATGCCGTGGTGATCTCGTTGCGGGACATCGGCTGCTGTATGACGACTTTCGCGTTCTCCGCGGCTTCGGCGCGGGAACCCTGGACCGAAGGGACGAAGAATCCCGGCAGCTTCGCGGCCGCGGCGAGGAAGTCTTCGCGCGACAGCCCCGACGAGACGAGCTCGGCGATCCGCGGGACGAGGCGCTCGCCGTCGCCGAGGGCGAACACGTCGATGAACGGCGAGAGCGCTGCCGGGTTCATCCGCGCGATGTCGCCCCCGACCAGGAGAATGGGATGCCGCTCGTCGCGCTTCTCGCGCCGTTCGGGGATCGCCGCGGCGCGCAGCGTCTTCAAGATGTTGACGATGTCCATTTCCCAGGAGAGCGACCAGGCGAGGAGGCCGAAGTCTCCGAGCGGCGTCCCGGTCTCGAAGGTGCCCGCCGGCTCCCCTTCTTCGAAAAAGAACCGCTCACATGCGAGGTCCGGCACGCGGTTGAAGAGGCGATAGACCCACTGGAATCCGAGGTTCGACATCCCGATCTCGTAGGAGTTCGGGAATCCGAGGGCGATCCGGTACGCGCCGAACCGGTTCGGCTGCTCGGTGAATCGCTCGAGGGAGGCGAGCTCCCGGTTCTTTTCCGTGGGTCTCATGGCGGCAAACGGACGATTATAAGTTAACTCGCTGAACCTGCTGGGGATTCCCGGGGCCGCACGGCGAAGACCCAGTCGGCGACGTTCGTTCCGGTCGATCCCGTCACGAAGAGGTCGCCGAGCGCCTCGAAGAACGGCTCCGTGTCGTGGCGCTCGAGCGCGCGGCCTGCCGAGAGCCCGAGCCGGCGCGCGCGGGCGAGAGTCGTGCCGTCGGCGCGGGCGCCCGCGGCCCGCGAGCTGCCGTCCCGCCCGTCCGACCCCGCCGAGAGAAGCGTCACCGGGGAGCCCTCGACGCTCTTCGCCGCGCCGAGCGCGAGCTCGAGCGCCCGGCCTCCCCGGCCGGGCTTCGGAGGAAGACGGACGGTCGTTTCACCGCCGGCCAGGAGCACGGTCCCGGAAGGCAGCCGTACCGCCTGACGGCCGATCCGCTCTCCCTCCTCGACCGCCTCTCCCGTGAGCCGCCGGCGGCGCAGGACTACCCGCAGGCCGAGCTCCCGGGCGCGGCGCCGCGCGGCCAGCAGGCCGGAGCGGTTCGAGCCCGCGAGGCGCACGAGGTCGCGCCGGCCGCCGCGTATCGTCGGGCCGGAACCGACCGTCTCCGGTCGATCGCCGGCGACGTCGGAAAGCACGAGGGTCACGAGAGCCGCGCGCGTCCGGCGGCCCAGGCGCCCTCCCTTGACCGCGGAGAGGGATGTCCGCAGGCGGTTGAGGCCGGCGATCGGCATCCCGCTCGAAGCCGCGTCTCGGATCCGCCGGCGCTTGGCCGCAAGCGTCAGCCCGGCCCTGGGAAGGCACAATAGCGACGAGGTCCCTCCGGACACGAGGCACAGGATCACGTCCCGGGGGCCGAAGCCCTCGAAGAACCGGATTGCCCTGCGGGCTGCCGCGACGCTCGAGGCGTCCGGCTCCGGGTGAGAAGCCTCCAGGATCTCGATGTTGCGCCGGCGCAGTCCCGCGGCCCCGCCCTGGCCGCGCGGCACGATCACGAGAGCCGCCTCGAAGAAGGCCCCCGGAACGCCTCGGGCCATCGCGGCGGCGGCCTTGCCGACCGCGAAGACCCCCACTCTGCCGGCCGAGTTCAGCCGCCTCGAGACGGCGCGGTCCTCGAGGGCTCGGACGACGGCGCGGCGGGGATCCGCCCCGGCGAGAGCGGCCCGATACAGACTTTCGAGCAGCGCTCCATTGCGATCCATCCGGCTCCCCCTCTTCAACGTATATGATTCGCAGGCCGGATTCTCCGGTTTACAACAGGAGGTCAGGGGTATGAAACGGATGTTCACGCGGGCCACGCTCGCCGCGATCGCCTTCAGTTTCGTTTTCGTCTCGCTCGCGCGAGCCGAGGAGAAAAAGGCGACCGGGACATGGTCCGGATTCGTCACCGAGACTCATTGCGGCGCGGCCGGCGCGAAGGCCGAGCACGCGGACTGCGCGGTCAAGTGCGTCAAGGAAAAAGGCGCGAGCTGGGCGCTCTACAACCCCGAGGACAAGAGCCAGTTCATTCTTTCGGGCGACGACGCGATGATGGCGAAGATGGCCTCGATGGCCGGCAAGAAGGTCACCGTCAAGGGATCGATGAACACGGAAAAGAAGTCGATCACCGTCGCCAACATGGAAGCCGGCACCTAGCTCGTATCCTCGAGTCTCTCGTCTCCAGAGCCCCGCGAAGACGGGGCTCTTTTTTTGATCTTCAAGGCTTCGTCGCGGAGAGCTGCGCGACCGAGCTCCGGCAGGACTCGGCAAAGGACGAGAAGCTCGAGACGACGCCGATCAGCCCCCGGTTGCCGGCGAGGGCCGCCTGGTCCTGCAGCGAAGCGGACACGACCCGGAGCCCGTCCGCGAAGGCCTTCCGGTCGGCGTCGGTCAGCGGACGCGCCGCCGCGAGTGAATTGAGGGCGCTGACGTTCTCGCCCAGAAGAAGCACGTAAGCCCCGAGCCCGTCGGGTGTCGAGACGGGGGTGGAAGTCTGGGGAAGGGTGCGGAGGATGGCCTCGGTCTGCTGCGCGGCCCAGACCGTTTGCGCGAAACGCGCCTGAAAATCCGCAACGGTGGAGGCACCCGCGGCACCCGCGCCGCGCGCGAACAGAAGGGATGCCAGGGCGAGGAAAACCGCTGCCCTCCGGACACGTCGCATGGGGAAACCTCCGTCTGGATGGTTCGAAACGGCCGCCCGCCGCCGGAATTCCGTTTTCGGGCCGCCTCGGTAGAATAGACGAGGTCGCACGGAGGTTTTTCAGCCCGGATCCATGAGCGCCAATCCCCTGCCCTTCCTGCCCAGGCCCGAGGAATATCCGCCAGCCGGCGGAGACCACCACTGGGCCAAATCCTCGCGCGAGCTCAAGGCTCGTCTCGTGCGAGCGGTGCCGCACGACGTGCTGAAGGAGCTTCACCGCAAGAGCCCGGCCCGCCACGCGGCCGTCGCCCTCCGGCAGTTCGCGATGCTGCTGGCAGCGTCAGCGGCGTCGTGGCTTTTTCCGTCGCCGTGGATCTGGATTCCGAGCGCGCTCGTCGCCGGTTGGACGGTGTTCAATTTCACCGTCCTTTTGCACGAGGTCGTCCACCGCGCCGTATTCAACACGCCGAGGCCCCGCGCGGAGCGGGCGCTCGCGATCCTCTACGCGATTCCGTCGGGCATTTCGGCGCTCCAGTTCACGCGCTGGCACCTGACGCACCACGCGGAGCTCGGAGACGCGGAGGCGGATCCGAAGCGCCACTACCTTTCTCCGAAGTGGAACCGCCGCTGGTACAAGGCGCTCTACTTCACGCCCGCCCTCTTCCCCATCTACTTTCGCGCCGCCGCCCGCGAGACGGCGAGCTACCCGAAGAGGCTCCGGCGCCGCATCGCGCTCGAGCGCGCGGTGACCGTCCTCTTCCACTTCGGCGTCATGGCCGCCATCTACGCGATCGGCGGGGCTGGCGTGCTCGCGCGCGTCTATCTCGTGCCGTACTTCCTCGTGTTCCCGATCGCCTTCGCCCTGAACCGCCTCGGCCAGCACTACGCGATCGACCCCGCCGACCCGGCCAAGTGGGGAACGCTCGTGAAACCGTCGCGCTGGTGGGACTTCTGGTACCTCTACTCCGAGTACCACCTGGAGCACCACTACTTCACGGGAGTCCCGTTCTACAACCTGCGCCGCCTCCACTTCGCGCTGCGGCCGTTCTTCGAGTCGATTGCGTGGGAACCCGTCGGGTACGGGAAGCTGCTTCACGGGTGGTTCGTGGAGAACAAGGCGCCGCATAGCGATTGGCATCTCGCGGGATAGGGCGCAGGAGCAGCCGGACTCATCGCCGGTTCGGTCCTCGGTCCCTGATCCTCGGTCCTCGGTCCTCGGTTGGGGCCCTCAACGAACGAAAGCCCGCAGCCGTAGACTCCGTCTCGTGGAAGAGACGGACGACATCAACCGGCTAATCCGGCAGCTCAATGCCGGGGACCGGAGAAACCGCATCGAGGACGCGGAGCCCCAGGCCGCGCTTCCCCGTTCGCTCGGCGAGGAGCCCGTCTCGAACACGCGGCTCACAGCGTGGCTCGAGGAGCTCGTTGCGCGGGCCGGCAGCGACCTGCTCCTCGTCGCCGGAGCGCCGCCCTGCGTGCGGGTGGACGGGAAGGTCGCTCCGCTTCCTGAGGCGCCTCTGTCGGGCGACGAGATCGAGGAGGCCGTGCTGCCCGTTCTGTCTTTTCCGACGCGGGCCCGGTACGAAGAGCAGCAGATCGCGGACGGTTCCTACCGGCGGCGGGGGCTCGGACGATTCCGGATCAACATCCATCACGAGCGCGGACGGGCTGCGGCCGCGGTTCGGGCCCTCCCGGCCGAGCCGCCGCGCCTCTCCGCGCTGAACCTCCCGCCGGCGGTGGAGGCCCTGACCCGGCTCCCCCGCGGCCTCGTGCTGCTCGGAGGCGCGACCGGTTCGGGGAAGAGCACCACTCTCGCCGCCCTCGTCGACGAGATCAACCGGCGGGACGCGCGTCACATCGTGACGATCGAGGACCCTGTCGAGTACGAGATCCCCCATCGGGCGAGCGTCGTCGAGCAGGTGGAGATCGGGACGGACGCTCCCGATTTCCCCACCGCGCTGCGCGCCGCGATGCGCCAGGCCCCGGACGTCCTCGTCGTGGGAGAGATGCGCGATCCGGAGACCATGCGGATCGCCCTCTCCGCGGCCGAAACCGGGCACCTCGTTTTCTCGACGGTGCACACGACGGACGCCGCCTCGGCCGTCTCGCGCGTGGCGGATTCATTTCCGGCCGAGCGCCAGCCGACGATCCGCCAGGAGCTCTCGATGGCCCTCGCGGCGATCCTCACGCAGACCCTGCTGCCGCGCAAGGGCGGCGGCCGCGTGCCGGCGGTGGAGCTCCTCGTGGTCGGCTACGGCGCGCGACAGCACGTAAGAAAAAA
>DASQJK010000147.1:0-9240 GCA_035631095.1 Thermoanaerobaculia bacterium | reverse complement strand
GATCCTCGAGCGAGCGCTCAGTCAGGCTGAACCGTTCCCGGGGCACCACGACGATCGTGACTCGCTTTTCCCCGCCGGCTGTCGGGGTCCCGGCTGCGCCGGACGGAACTTCGCCCGGGGATTCCGATTGCATGAACCAATTGTGGCATGACGGCGCAGCGCCCGCTTCGCCTTTCTACCGCCTCCCCTGCGCGATCTTCATCGCCTCCGGGAGGCTGCGCAGCCGCAGCATCGCCCATACGCCGAACGCCGGGCCGGGGGCGAGCACCGCGAACGCCCACCGCCAGGTGAGCGCAGGCAGCACGACCGGAATCAGCTGGATCGAACCCATCGTCAGCAGGAAGCCGACGCACGTCTGGATGGTGAGTGCCGTTCCCATGTACTGCGGGTCGCCGAGCTCCGTCACGCACGCGGAGAACTGCGCCGAGTCCGCGACGACGGAAGCTCCCCAGATCGCGGCGACGATCGCGAGCAGCGAGGGGCTCGCCGAGAAGAAGAACCCGATCAGCAGGCAGCAGCCGCCGGAGATCGCCATCGCCCAGGAGGTGACGAGAGTGCGTCCGACGCGGTCGGCGAGGAGGCCCGCCACGACGCAACCCGCGGCGCCGGCGCCGATGACCAGAAAGGAGATCGTCTCCGCGAGAGCGGGAGCGCTGCCCTGCGCCTTGAGGCTCGCGCGGAGCATCACGGGGATCCACGTCCACATCGCGTAGAGCTCCCACATGTGTCCGAAGTACCCGAAGTCCGCCAGCCGCACGCCGCGGTTGGCGAAGACGCGGCCGACCTGGCGGAAGTCGAAGCGCGCGCGGGGAAGCGCATAGGGACCCTCGCCCACGAAAAGCAGGACGATCGCGCCTCCCGCGAGAGCGAGCAGCGAGACGAAGAGGACGTTCACGCGCCAGCTCGAGCTCCCGAGCGCGTTGACGAGGTACGGGGCGGCTTTCCCCAGGGCGAGGGAGCCTACGAGGATCCCCAGGGCCATCCCCCGCCCCCGGCGAAACCAGGTCGCCATGATCTTCATGCCGGGCGGGTAGACGCCCGCCAGGAAAAACCCCGTCAGGAATCTGAGGACGAGTCCTTCCGTCGGGCCGCGCGCCCACAGCGCGAACGCGGCGTTCACCGCGGCGCCGAGAAAGGCGGAGATCCCGACGAGCCTCCGCGGAGAAAGGATATCGGGAAGGTTCCCGAGAGCGCTCGCGAGCGTCCCCGCGACGAAACCGAGCTGGACGGTGAGCGTCAGCCAGGCCGCAGCCGAGTCGGAGAGGCGCCACTCCGCCTTGATCGCGGGCACCGAGGCGGACGCCGAGAACCACAGGGACATCGCGAGAAGCTCGGCGGCGGCGAGCAGGGTCAGGGCGCGCCAGCGCTGCGGCGACTCGTCTCTCGGGACCTCGGCCAATCAGACCGCTTTCAGCAACCCCGTCAGACCGTCGATCGCCTCTTCGTTCCGGGAGTAGTAGACCCACCGCCCCCGCTTCTCCGCGCGGACGAGCCCCGCACGGCGGAGGAGGCCCATGTGGTGCGAGACCGCGGCCTGCGAGAGACCGACCGCTCGCTCGATGTCGCACGCGCAGAGCCCCCGCTCGTCGCGGCCGATCAGCTCGCAGCAGGAGCGTCCGCGCGAATCGAGAAGCCCGAGGATCTTCAACCTCGTCGGGTCTGCGAGCGCCTTGAAAACCGTGACCGGATCGGAGTCGGGCTTCACGCCGACACCTTTGCGCGCATGAGGACGGCGGTCGGGCAGCAGTTGCCGCGGAACTCTTCCGAACGGCTGAGAACCTGCGGCGCGAGCGCACGCTCTTCCACGGCGAACCCGAAACGCGGGAAGAATTTCTCGGCCGTCTGGGTCAGCAGGTAAACGTCGCGGACACCCGCCGCCTTCGCGGCGGCGAGCGCGGCGGCCGAGAGCCGCTCGCCCAGCCTTTCGCCGCGGCGCCCCTCCTCGACGGCCAGCGACCGCAGGAGCGCGACTTCGCCGTACATCTCGAGCGCCACGCAGCCGATCACGGCCCCGTCGTCCTCGGCGACGAGCGCGCGGGAGAAATGGTCCGCGAGTCCGTTGACCGGGAGCCCGGAGCGCCGGAGAAGCGCCGTCGCGGCTTCGAAATCGGAGGAAAGAGCCTGCCGGATGGCCGCCACAAATCGAAACTAATCGAACTATCCGCGACCGTCAAGGCGTACCTGGCCTCGACGCGACCCCTCCCGACCCGCGGCCCACGACTCCAAACTCCCGAATCGACCCTCCCGCGGGCTTACCATTCTCCCCATGCATCCCGACCCGCTCGAAGCCGCGCTGTCCCGGGCGGTGGCCACCGACCTGCTTCCCCGCGGCGCGCGGATCCTCCTGGCGGTCTCGGGCGGGAGCGACTCGACCGCGCTCCTCCACGCGGCCGCCTTGCACGGCGCGCGGTTCGGGTGGTCTCTCGCAGCAGGCCACGTCCACCACGGCTGGCGCGGGCGGGACGCGGACCGCGATCTCGCCTTCGTCCGCGAGTCCGCCCGGCGGCTCGAAATTGCGTTTCTGCTGCGCGCGGGCGACGCCCGGAGGACGGCGCGGGAGCTGCGTGTCTCTCCCGAGGCGGGCGCGCGGCAGCTGCGATACGCGGCGCTCCGGGAGATGGCGGCCGAAGCCGGGGCCGTCCGAATTGCGACCGCTCACCACGCGGACGACCATCTCGAGACCTACTTCGTCGCGCGCGAGCGAAACGGCGGCCCGGCGTCGCTCGGCGGGCCGCGGCAGCGCCGCGAGGACGGGCTCGTCCGGCCGCTGCTCGAGGTATCGAGGCTCGAGATCGCGACGTGGCTCGAAGCGCGCGGAATCTCATGGCGGCGAGACGCGACCAACGGAGATCTGCGACTGGCAAGGAACCGGATCCGCCGCGAGCTCGCCGCTGCGACGGCCGCGCAGCGAGCCGGCTGGCTCGAAGAGGCGCGCCGCTGGTCGGCCCGACGCGACTGGATCGACCGTGAGTTCGCGCGGAGGATCGGTCCCGCGCTGCGGCGCGGTCCCGACTCGGTGCTCGCAGACGCCGAGCTCTTCGAGCGCTGCGAGCCCGACCTGCAGCGCCGCGCCGTCGAAGCCGCGTCGGCGCCGTTCGCCCGGCCCGGGCACCCTCCCATGACGGGGCGCGAAAGGGAGGAGGTGCTCCGGCGGCTCGCGGCGGGAGCCGATTTCCGGTTCGAGGCGGGCCGGCGCATCGCGATCGAGCGCAAGGGCCGGATCCTCGCATTCGCGTTGAGGCGCGACCGCGCGCCCGGTTCCCGCGGGGTGCGCCATTCCTGAAGACGTCCACGTGCCGCCGGATGGTCTGGAGCGCAGATACGACGCGGAGCGGATCGCCGGCCGCGTCGGAGAGCTCGCCGCCGCGCTCGACACGGAGTTCGCCGCGCGGCCGCCGGTTCTCGTCTCGGTCCTCAAAGGGTCTTCATTCCTGCTCGCGGACCTCGCGCGCCGCATGACCGTGCCGCTCTCCTGCGAGTTCATCAACGTGAGCCGCCAGGAGGGCTCCGACGAGATCCTCCAGATCGATTTCGCGACGGCCTTCCCGTTCGCCGGGCGGCCCGTCATCCTCCTGAAGGACGTCGTGAACACCGGCGTGATCGAGACGTACCTGCTGAACCAGCTGGCAGCCGCCGGCGCGGGCCCGATCCGCCTGGTCTCGATCGTGGACAAACGCCCGGAGCGGAAAACTGACGTCGAAGTCGACTTCGCGCTCTTCTCCGCCGAGCGGGGGCGGTTCGTCGGTTACGGAATGGAGCTTGCGGGCCGGTGGGCGCATCTCCCTTACATTGCCGAGGTTTCCGTGGCCGCGTGAGCGGACGAATTCTTG
Source organism: Thermoanaerobaculia bacterium (assembly GCA_035631095.1). GTDB lineage: Bacteria > Acidobacteriota > Thermoanaerobaculia > UBA5066 > Gp7-AA6 > JALYUA01. The sequence goes on along the minus strand of DASQJK010000147.1, from coordinate 5,410 downwards.
AACGGGAGCAATAAAAGGCCGCCGCGGTCCGTTATGCTGTCCGCTCGAAGTCCCGCTCGCGACACGATCTCGCGATGCAAGGAGTGCCGTTGAACGCCACGATCAAAAATCTTCTCCTCTGGATGGTCATCCTGGTGCTGATCATCCTCGCCTGGAACGTCTTCAAGACGGGTGCGACCGCCGTCGAGGAGATCAGCTTCTCGAGGTTCTTGAACCAGGTCAGCCAGGGCCACGTCCAGAAGGTGACGATCCGGGGAGACGAGATCCGCGGGACCTATTCGCCGGCGGCCGGCAAGCGGGAGACGCTTTTCAAGACGTACGCCCCCGTGTACCCCAAGCTCGTCGAAGATCTCTCGGCCAAGGGCGTCGAAATCGAAGCCACTCCGATGAAGGACTCCTCCTTCGTGTCGGCGCTCGTCATGTACGGGCCGCTCATCCTGCTCGTCGCGATCTGGTTCGTCATCATGCGGCAGATGCAGGCCGGCGGGAACAAGGCCCTCTCGTTCGGCAAGTCGCGCGCGAAGCTGCTGACGCCCACACAGAAGAAGGTCACGTTCAAGGACGTGGCGGGAGTCGAAGAGGCCAAGGTCGAGCTCCAGGAAATCATCGAGTACCTGAAGGACCCGCAGAAGTTCCAGAAACTCGGCGGCAAGATCCCGAAGGGCGTTCTTCTGATCGGTCCTCCGGGCACGGGAAAGACCCTCCTCGCGCGCGCGGTCGCCGGCGAGGCCAACGTTCCCTTCTTCACGATCTCCGGCTCGGACTTCGTCGAGATGTTCGTCGGGGTCGGCGCCTCGCGCGTCCGCGACCTCTTCGAGCAGGGAAAGAAGAACGCGCCCTGCATCATCTTCATCGACGAGATCGACGCCGTCGGACGGCACCGCGGAGCGGGCCTCGGCGGCGGGCACGACGAGCGCGAGCAGACCCTGAACGCGCTTCTCGTCGAGATGGACGGGTTCGACACCAACGAGGGCGTCATCCTCGTCGCCGCGACCAACCGTCCGGACGTCCTCGACCCGGCCCTCCTCCGGCCGGGCCGCTTCGACCGCCGCGTCGTCGTGGACCGGCCCGACCTGCGCGGCCGCGAGCAGATCCTCCGCGTGCATACCCGCAACACGCCGCTCTCCGAGAGCGTGGACCTGTCGGTGATCGCGCGCGGAACGCCGGGCTTCTCTGGCGCCGATCTCGCGAACCTCGTCAACGAGGCCGCCTTGAACGCCGCGCGGTTCAACAAGAAAAAGGTCGAGATGATCGACTTCGAGTACGCGAAGGACAAAGTGATGATGGGTCCCGAGCGCAAGTCGATGATCATGACGGAAGAGGAGAAGCGCAATACCGCGTACCACGAGGGCGGCCACGCGCTCGTCGCGGCGCTCCAGCCGGAGGCGGACCCGCTCCACAAGGTGACGATCATTCCGCGAGGCCGCGCGCTCGGAGTCACGATGCAGCTTCCCGCCGAGGACAAGTACTCGCACACCAAGGAGTACCTCGACGCGACGATCACCGTCATGATGGGCGGCCGCATCGCCGAGGAGAAGTTCCTCGGGCACATGACGACAGGCGCCGGAAACGACATCGAGAAGGCGACGGAGCTCGCGCGCAAGATGGTCTGCGAGTGGGGCATGAGCGAGCTCGGTCCGCTGACGTTCGGCAAGACGGACGGCGAGGTCTTCCTGGGACGGGACTTCGGCCGCAACCAGGACTACTCCGAGGCGACGGCCAACCTGATCGACGCGGAGGTCCGCCGGATCATCACGTCCGCCTACGACCGCGCGAAGAAGATCATTTCCGACAACGAGAAGTCGATGCACCGCCTCGCGCGGACGCTCCTCGAGAAGGAAGTGCTCGACGGCGAAGAGGTCCTGCAGATCCTCGCCGAGGAGACGGGAGTGGACATCTCGAAGCTGCGCAAGTCCGGACCGCCGAAGCCGCCGATCGTGACCCCGCCCGGCGTGCCGCAGGCATCGGGAGACGTGGGCGGCTTGTTGCCTGAGCCGGCCTGAAGTCTGAATCGGGTGGTCGGGTGATCCGGTGATCGGGTGATCAATCTATCGATCGGGTGAAGTCGGAATCTGAAGCCGCTCTCCCCGATTCTTCGATCATCCGATTGATCACCCGATCACCCGATCGCAAATCACCCGATTCTCTCTTTCGCCCCCCTAAACTCTGAACCGGACGGTTTGGCTATTGCGGAGACGCGACTAAACTGCTCTGGATGGACCTCGTGATCCCGGCCGGCAACGCTCTGCTCCTGCGCGAGATCGCTTCGTGGGACGGGTTCCGCCCCGCGACGTTTGCCGCCTCGGACTTTCCCGTGGACGTGGTGCGGTTCGACGGGTCTTCCTCGCCTCCCGTCGCGCTTTCCCGCGCCCGGCGGGCCGAGACGCTGAAGGCGCTTCCCGCGACCCTCCGGGAGCGCGCCGCCGCTGCCTTCGAAAAGGCCGGCCGAATCCCCCGCTCGCTGCGGCTCGCCCGCGGGAAGACTCTCTCCCTGGAGGACGGTCCCGCCGTCGTCGGCATCGTGAACGTGACGCCCGACTCGTTCTCCGACGGAGGTCTCCACTTCGAGCCCGCCGCGGCCGTCGACCGGGCGCTCCGGATGCTCGAAGAGGGGGCCGCGATGGTCGACGTCGGAGGGGAATCGACGCGGCCTTCGACGTACGGCCCCGCGGAGGAGATCCCCGCGGAAGAGGAAATCCGGCGCGTCGTCCCCGTGATCGAGGGGATCCGGAAGTCATCCGAAGCGCCGATCTCCGTCGACACGCGCCGCTCGCAGGTGGCGGGGCGCGCACTGGAGGCGGGCGCGGACGCCGTGAACGACATCTCTGCCCTCCGTTTCGATCCGGCCATGGCGGAAACGGTCGCCGCCGCCGGCGCCGCCCTCATCCTCATGCACATGAAGGGAGACGACCCCAGGACGATGCAGCAGGACGTCTCCTACAAGCACCTTCTCGCCGACGTCTCGCGCGAGCTGGCGGCCGCTGTCGAACGAGCCCTCGCCGCGGGGATCGCTCCGGACGCGATCGCCGTCGATCCGGGCCTCGGATTCGGCAAGAGCGCCGAGGGCAACCTCGCGATCCTGCGCCACCTCGAGGCCTTCCGATCCCTCGGGCGTCCCGTCATGATCGGAGCTTCGCGCAAAAAGTTCGTGCGCGTGTTCTCCGGAGTGCCCGACGACGCGCCCGTCGCCGACCGTCTCCCCGGCTCGCTCGCCTGCGCGGCCGCCGCGGAAAGAGCGGGAGCCGCGCTCGTGCGGGTGCACGACGCCGGCGAGACCGTACGCTTCCTGCGCATGTCTCGCGCGATCCGCGTGCCTGCCGCGTGATCGAGTCGATTTCCCGCCGCGTCGGACCGCTCGCGCACTTTTCCCTGTCCTGGCGGGACGCAGTCGACATCCTGGTCGTTGCGGTGATCGCTTACATCCTGCTCCGGCTCATTCGCGGCACCCGCGCCGTGCAGATGATGTTCGGGTTCTTCACCGTGTTCCTCGTTTACGAGATGGCCGTCCTGCTGAAGCTCGCCGCCGTCCGGACGGTCCTCCAGGCGCTCTTCTTCTATCTGCCGTTCGCGATCATCGTTCTCTTCGCCCATGAGTTGCGCCGCGCGCTCGCCACGTTCGGCCGGACGCCCTTCTTCGCGTGGTTCTCGGGCTACAACGCGGAAGAAACGATCTCCGACATCGTCCTTGCCGTCACGTCGCTCTCGGCGCGGCGAACGGGAGCCCTGATCGTGATCGAGAGGCGTGAGGGCCTCAAGACGTACATCGAGAACGGCATCCCCCTCGACTCCGTCGTCTCCTATGACCTGCTCGTGACGGTCTTCGCCCCCGGCACCCCTCTCCACGACGGCGCGGTGATCCTCTCGGGGCAGCGTGTCGCGGCTGCCGGGTGCTTTCTCCCGCTTTCCCTGAAGGAGGGCCTCTCGAAGCGCTTCGGGACCCGCCACCGCGCCGCCATGGGGATCACCGAGGAGACGGACGCGCTCGCCATCGTCGTCTCCGAGGAGCGCGGGACGATTTCCGTCGCGCGCGACGGAGATCTCGTCGAAGAGCTCGACGGCAAGTCGCTTCGAGACCTCCTCCTGCGCGAATTCGCGACGGCGGCCTGACCATGGCGCCCCGTCCCGCTCTCCTGCGCAACCTCGGCCTGAAGATTCTTGCCCTCGCGATCGGGATACTGGTGTGGTTCGTGCTTTCTGCCCGCACTCGTGAGCGCATTTCCGAAAGGAGCTATCGCATCGCCCTGTCCGTCGTGAACATCCCGCCGCGGACGATCATCGCGTCCCCCCTCGCGGCCGCCGTGGACGTGCGCGTCCGTGGGCCGTTCACTGCCCTCCGCCAGGTGGACTCGACGAAGCTCGAGGCCGTCGTGGACCTGCAGGGGGCAGAAAAGGGGGAGAAGATCTATCGCCTGTCGCCCGATGACATCAACATCCCGCCGGAGATCGAGGTCGTCTCCATTTCTCCCGGGGAGCTGCGTATCGTGCTCGACGCGGTGGCCGACCGCGTCCTGCCGATCGCGGCGAACCTGACGGGCACTCCTGCGGCCGGATACACGGTCACCGACGTGACCGTCGAGCCGCGCTCCGCCCGGGTCGAAGGACCGGCGACCGCGCTCGCACAGATGAAAACGATCACGACCGACCCCGTCTCGCTCGAGGGGCGGGACGCGAGCTTCGCCGTACCGGCGACGGTGCTCTCGGAAGCTCCCGGGGTTCGGGTCCGCGAGGGTCAGATCGTCACCGTGTCGGTGCACCTGCGCTCCACGGTCACCCCCGCCGCCCCGGTGCAGACCGCTCTGCCGCGGGGCCGCCGATGAAGCTCTTCGGCACGGACGGGCTGCGCGGCAAGGCCGGCGAGTTCCCGCTCGATTCGGCGTCGGTTCGCCGCATCGGGCGCGAGCTCGGGCGCCGCCTCGCCGCGTCGGACCGGCGCCGGGCCGTCGTAGGAGGAGATACCAGGGAGTCCACGCCGCGGATCGTGGCGCAGCTCTCGGCCGGGATCCGCGAGGGAGGCGGCGATGTGGCGGCGGCCGGTGTCATTTCGACCCCGGGAGTCGCCGAGGTCGTGCTGGAGCTCGGCGCCGGTGCCGGCGTCTCCGTTTCGGCCTCGCACAATCCCTGGGAAGACAACGGGATCAAGATTTTCGGACCGGACGGGCGCAAGTGGCCCGACGCCGACGAAGAGTCGCTCGAAAAGGTGCTGTTCGGCGAGCGGTCGGCGGACGCAGCCGCCGAGCCCGCCGACGCTCCGGAACCGGATCCCTCCCTCGCCCGCCTCTATCTCGACCGACTTTCGCGAAGCGTGCCGGTGCGCCTGAACGGCCTGCGCATCCTCGTGGACGCCGGAAACGGAGCGGCCTCGAAGCTCGGGCCGGAGGCGCTGCGCCGGGCGGGAGCCGACGTCGCGACG
>DASQJK010000146.1:0-1587 GCA_035631095.1 Thermoanaerobaculia bacterium | reverse complement strand
GAGGCGCCGGCTGAAAACGAAGAGCGCCGCGATCGACGCCGCCGTGACCGTCAGCAGCCGGAGGAGGAAGAAGACCGTGGAGGCGTTGCCCGGTCCCGCCGGGCCCGTGAAGAGACGCACCCCCGCGTACGCCGGCACGGCCGCGAGCGACAGGCCCGGGGCCTTGTTCGAATAAAAGCGCCCCGCGTACACCGACTTGTCCTCGTGGTCGCCGAACCGCGCGAGCTCCGGCCCGATGGAGAAACTTCCTCGGTCCACGATCGACACGACGAGCTCGTATCGACTAAGCTCGTTCGGACTTTGAGCGAATTCGCCGGCGGGTCTCCGCGGAAAGAGATTGACGCAGAAGATCGAGACGAACGTAAACGCCGCCAGGACCACTCCCGTGGCCCGGCGGGAAGACACCTGCGCCGGCGGGCTCGTCAAACGACCGCTATTGTAAGGAAATCTCCCTGAGCCGCCCGGAGGAATTCGCCGGGCGCCGCGTCGTCGTGGTCATGCCCGCCTACAACGCGGAAAAGACGCTCGAGCGCACGCTCGCCGACGTTCCGCGCGAGTGGGCCGACGACATCATCCTCGTCGACGACGCCTCGACCGACGGGACGGTCGCTCTCGCGCGCCGGCTCGGCCTCCGGGTCGTCGTGCACCCGAAGAACCGCGGCTACGGCGCGAACCAGAAGACGTGCTATCGCGAGGCGCTCGCCGCGGGCGCCGAGGCGGTCGTGATGATCCACCCCGACCACCAGTACGACCCGCGCGTCATTCCCGATCTCGTGGCCCCGATCCTCGCGGGAGAGTCCGACGCGGTCTTCGGAAGCCGGATGCTCGGCGGCCACCCGCTCGAAGGGGGCATGCCGCGCTGGAAGTACTACGCCAACGTCTTCCTCACGGCCTGCGCCAACGCCGCGTTCCTGCGCTACTTCACCGAGATCCACAGCGGGCTGCGCGCCTATTCGCGCCGGTACCTCGAAACCGTGCGGCTCGACGCGAACTCCGACGACTTCATCTTCGACACCCAGATCATCGCGCAGGGCGTGGCGAAGAAGATGACCTTCCGCGAGATTCCGATCGAGACGCGCTATTTCGACGAGGCGTCGCAGATCAACTTTCGCCGGTCGGTGCGCTACGGATTCTCGATCCTCTGGGTGCTCGCGCGGTACAAGTTGAACGCCTCGGGACTGTGGAAGAGCGCGCTCTTCAAATGAGAGCGCTCCTTTCGTCGCGCTACCCTACCCCGGCCTTCGGCCACCCCTCCCCAGGTGGGGAGGGGCAGGGGGTGGGGTGTTCGCGGAGGCCGCGCAGCGAACCCCCGCCCTTCGCCCACCCCTCCCCAGTTCTTCTCAGTCATCCCGACTTTTCTTGCTGTCATTCCGAACTTCTTCGCTGTCATCCCGAACGTCTTCTCTGTCATCCCGAGCGAAGCGAGGGATCTCGGTCGCGGCTCCGGTCCCCAGCCGCGCTCCGGAAACAGTCCTTCGACCGAGATCCCTCGGTCGCTTCGCTCCTCGGGATGACAGCGAAGTGGAAATCGTCATTCCTCTTCGCCTGCCACGGGCCGCAAGCGACGGTAGAACGGTGATCGCTCCG
>DASQJK010000145.1:0-2340 GCA_035631095.1 Thermoanaerobaculia bacterium | reverse complement strand
CCTGTCCGAGGGGCGGCTGCGGCCGCCCCTTTTTTTTGTCTACGGACGCCGCGCTGGGGCTTTACGGATGCCGCGCATCGAAGGCGCAGGCCCGACTCGCGGTGTGGTGCGTTCCGTGCACGGCCCAGTCGCCGCGGAACTCGCGCGCCGGTCCTCCGAGCCTCTTCGTCGGAGCCGCGCACGGAACCCGGGAACGCGGCCCCGACTTCTCCTTTCCGCCGCGGCCTTCGTCCGAGTTCCCGACCTGCACGGTGCGTTCCCGCGCGCCCCAATCTCTTCCCAAGACTTCACGGCAAATCCGAATTCGATCCATGCGGCCGGATCCGCCTCCTTGCCGAACGAGCGGTAAATTCGACGCTTTCTCTTTGCTCTCAGTCACTTGGACATTGGGAAATTCTGAGGATTAGTGCTTGCTAATTGGCGGATCCTGAAAGGAGATCCGATGAAGTCTTCATTTCGATTCACCATCGCTCTCGCGGTGGGATTGCTCCTCCTGGCGCCTCTCGCCGTCGTCGCGCAGACGACGGGGACCGTCGAGGGGACGATCGCCGACGAGAGCGGCGCGCCGCTTCCGGGCGTGACCGTCACGATCACGAGCCCGAATCTGCAGGGCTCGCGCTCGGCGGTCACCGGTTCCGACGGGCACTACCGGTTCCCGAGCGTTCCTCCGGGCCAATACGCGGTCACGGCGGAGCTCACCAACTTCGGCAAGGTGCAGAAGACCGCCAAGGTCGCGCTCGACGCGACCGCGACGGTCAACCTGCAGTTGTCGATCTCGACCTCCGCGGAGGTGACGGTCACCGGCGAGGCTCCGCTGGTGGACGTGCAGTCGACGACGCAGGGGAGCAACTACAGCGCGAAGGTCATCGACAAGCTGCCTGTCGGCCGCAACTACGCGGACATCGTGTTCACGCAGCCGGGCGTGCAGGCGGACTTCGGCGAGACGCAGGGACGGTCGCTGGCGATCTCGATCTACGGATCGACGTCGTCGGAGAATCTGTTCCTGATCGACGGCGTCAACACGACGAACGTCATCAAGGGCTTCCAGGGCAAGGACATCAACAACGAGTTCATCCAGGAAGTCGAAGTGAAGACGGGCGGCTACCAGGCCGAGTACGGCCGCAACACGGGCGGCGTCATCAACGTCATCACGAAGTCGGGCGGCAACGAGTTCCACGGCGGCGCGTTCGGCTACTACAACGACACGGGCATGCGCTCGGACGTCGACGTGGTCCGCACGCCCGACTTCTCGGGCCAGGGCGACCAGAACCAGACGCCGGTCGGGCCCAACGGATTCCTCTCCAAGGACGTCCGCCAGGAGTACGGCGCTGACCTCGGCGGCTTCATTCTCAAGGACAAGATCTGGTTCTTCGGCGCGTACGACCGCGTCAAGATCAACCAGCAGTTCCAGCCGATCGACGGCCCGCGCGAGGGCGAGAACTTCCCGCTCTCGTTCTTCCAGAACAAGTACTCGGGCAAGCTGACCCTGAATCCGTTCCAGGGCACGTCCATCGTCGGCTCCGTCTTCGCGGACGCGCAGACGCAGGACGGCGCGCTCATCCTCACGAATCCGCCGAACAGCTTCTCGCCGTTCTCGTACAACGGCCGCCTCGACACGGGCGGACCGGACTACGGCGCGCGGCTGAACCAGCTGTTCGGCTCGTTCGGCATCTTCACGTTCCAGTATTCGCAGCACAAGGACCGGTACGTCACGAAGCCGTTCGGCCTCGACGTTCCGACGATCCGTGACTACACGACCGACCCGAGCGGCACGGGAACGAACTTCACCGTCGCCGGCGGCTTCGGACAGGTGTTCGGTCCGACCGTCAACAACGAATCCAAGCGCGACGCCTTCAGCGGTTCGTTCACCGCCTACGTGCAGAACCACGAGATCAAGGTCGGCGGCGACTACCAGAAGGACGACACCTTCGGCTCCACGTACTTCACCGGCGGGCAGCGCATCCGCGTGCGTCCGTGCGGCGTCAACGCGACCAGCCAGTGCGCCGCGAACGCGCCGTTCTACACGAACGAAAACGGCGACACGATGCAGGTCTTCTACGAGCACGACCTGTTCGCGAACGGAACCCCGGAGAACTACCAGATCATCGCCGCCTCGCCGTTCGACGTCCCGACCAAGCGCTACAGCGGATACATCCAGGACCAGTGGCGGGTCATCCCGACGCTGACGATCAACGCGGGCGTCCGCTACGACGCCGAGAACTTCTACGGCCTCGACCCCATCACGGGACCGTTCAAGGCGTTCAATCTCACGAACGAGTGGGCGCCGCGCGCGGGCTTCGTGTGGGACTTCATCGGGGACGGCACCTCGAAGCTGTACGG
>DASQJK010000144.1:0-14024 GCA_035631095.1 Thermoanaerobaculia bacterium | reverse complement strand
CAGGACCGCACGACGTTCCTCTCTCCGTCGCTTCCCGCTTTCCTCCTGCCGGCCGACGGGCATCTCGACTACACAGGGCGTTATCGCCAGGTCCTCGTCAACGGCCGGGTCGACGAGCGCCTCTCCGACGCTCAAAGCCTGATGCTGCGGCTGAACCTCGACCAGTTCTTCGACGACAACCCCCAGGACGCCGTCGGGGGAACCAACGCGCCGAGCGTCGCCCGCAAATACTCGCGCCGCGCCTGGACGGCGCAGGTCAACGACACCGCGGTGCTCTCGCCCAGCCTCTTGAACGAGGCGCGCCTCGCGTTTTTGAACGGCGACCCCGTCACCTTGTGGGAAGCGAAAGACCTCTCGACGACGTACACCCGCGCTGGAAACGTGCCGTTCACGATCGGGCAGTCGCGCACGTCGGATCTCTTCAGCCGCCAATTCCAGTTCTCCGACACTCTGTCGTGGCAGCTCGGCAAGCACGCTCTCCGCATCGGCACGAGCGTCATCCGGCACACCTCCGGCGGCACCGGCAGTGAGCCGGGGACGGCGGTGCTCGGCACGTTCACGTTCCGGACCGCCACGACGGCCCCCTTCGACCAGCTCACGATCGACGACGTGCAGAGCTACACGCAGCCGATCGACTTCGGCGTGAACAGCTACCGCCTGAAACAGTGGCTGGTCACCGGCTTCGCGCAGGACAGCATCACGCTGCTTCCGAACCTCACCGTGGACCTCGGGCTCCGGTACGACTGGCAGAGCCTGACCAACACAAAGAAGAACATCGCGCCGCGCATCGGATTCGGATGGAACCCGGGCGGCGACTCACGCACCGCCGTGCGGGGCGGCTACGGCATGTACTACACGCAGATCCGGTCGAACCTCGTCGCCAGCTACCTCGTCAACGGCCTCGACGGGCTGACCACGTACACGGCCGTGCCCGGACAGCTCGGGTTCCCCACGTGCCTGACGTGCGTTTCGCTCTCCTTCGATCCGAGGACGCTCCCGGCCTCGCAGCTGCCGGCGCGCGACATCACGATCCAGGCCGGACAACGCTCCTTCTACGAAGCGCAGTTCGCGCGGTACGGGCTGAACTTCGACCTGCTTCCGAACTATCCGGACGAGCTCGTCAATCCGCGCAGCCAGGTGATCACCGTCGGCGCCGAGCGGGAGCTCGCGAAGGGACTTTTCGTCGGGATGGATTACGTGCACCAGCATCTCGACGACATCGACCGCACCGTCGACCTGAACGCTCCCGCGCCCTTCGATCGCACCGCGCCCGGCCAGAGCAGGTCCGTCGCCCAGGCGAACGCGACTAGGCCCATCCTTCCCGTGAACGGCGGAGTGCGGCAGGTCAACGTGCTCATGAATCTCGGCGAAGCGGACTACAACGGGTTACAGACGCAGTTGCGGTATCAGGGGACGAAACTGAACGCGACGGTCAGCTACACGCTCTCCAAAGCGACCAACACCACCGAGCCCGACGGCAACGGCTTCGGGCCCAACGACGGCAACATCGCCCGGCTGGGAGAGGTGGAACGCGGACCGAGCGTGCTCGATCAGCGCCACCGCGCGGTCATCGCGCTCTCCTATCTCCTCCCGTACGGCGTCCGCGTCGGCACCCTGACCTCGGTCGCCTCCGCGCGCCCGTTCAACGCCACGACGGGCGTCGACAACAACGGCGACGGCGTCAACAACGACCGCCCCGTCGTCGACGGGCAGGTGATCGGCAAGTCCGCGTTCCGCGGCAGCCCCACCACCGACGTCGCCGCCTTCATCGAGGCGCCCGTGAAGCTCGGGGCCGCCACGGTGGTCCTCCGGCTGGACGGCTTCAACCTGACGAACCACGGCAACTACCTCGGACGAGGACAGACGGTTTACGGGAACACGGACACGGCGAGCCCGACGTTCGGACAGCTCGTCGCCGCCGGCACGGCGAGCACCGCCATCCCGGCCTTCGCGAACGTCGACCCGCCACGCATGTTTCAGGTGTCGGCGCGGCTCGCCTTCTGAGGATCGAGCGGAGCCGCCGCGCTCTTTGCAGGAGGCGGCTCCGGCTTCTCCTCGTGTCCGCCCGCGCGCGGCCGCGGCGCGCGCACCAGCCAGAGAAAGAGAAGGAAGCCCGCCGCCGAGAGACCGAGGCTCGTCCAGTAGTAGGCGACGCTCTCGTCGATCGGCACGCGCGCGGCGCTACGGGCTTCCGGCCGCCGCGGAACGGGACGACTGGGAAGGCCGGGCCTTGCCGGGCTGGGCGGCACGCCGCGTCGCCGGCGCCGGTGCGGTCTCGCGAGCCGGCCGGGGCGCCGATCCGCCTTCGCCGACCGGGCCCGTTCCGCCGTTGACGCCGATCGACCACACGTAGTCGCGCAGCGCCTTCGTCACCGCGTTGGGGTCCGACAGGAACTTCTTCGCGGAGTCGTCGCCCCCCAGGATGCGCGCGTAGTCTTCCCGGTCCTTGGCGAACGCGGGAGCGTCGGCCATCGCGCCGAGCGGAGACGTCCGCTTTCCGTCATCCCCTTTCGGGAAGTTCGTCGGCATCCGCGTTCCGGGCATCCACTCGTCCGGCCGCCGGATCCAGTCGTTGATCCAGTCGTGGCGCAGCCGGGTCGAAGCCATCTGCAGGTTGGGCGCGAGGTTGGAGCGCTCGACGCCCGGCGCGTTCATCTCCTGCTCGCTGCGGGGGTGGCACTGCTTGCACTTCAGGAGCTCGAAGGTCTTCTTCCCCGCCGCCCACGAAGTCGCGTCCGGCTGATACGAGGCCAGCAGGAACGGGTACTGAGCCCGGTCGAGCGAGGCGAAATAGCGCGTCAGGTCGTTCAACTCCGCCTGCGTGAACCCGAACGTCGGCATGTGGACTTCGAGCCACGGCCGGATCTCCCCGGTCCGCGGCGCTTTGAGGAACCCGAACAGCCAGTCGCTCTGGACCTTGGCGCCCTCGCCCTGGATGATCGGCGGCGCGAGCGAGGGATCGGGGACCAGCGAGCGGAAGGATCCGCCGAAGCCTTCGATGATGTGGCAGCCCTGGCAATTGTGGTTCTTGACGATGCGCCGGCCCCGCTCGATCGCCGCCTCGTCGCCGTTCAGCTCCTTCTTCGCCGCGGAAGACGCGTTGAGCTTCTGCATGCCGAGCACGACCGTCACGACCTGTTCCTGCTCCTGCTTCGAGAGCCGGAAGTTGGGCATCCGGAGCTTCTCTTCCCACCCCCGCGCGCGGTCGCGGTCGAAGATGCGCGGATTGGCCAGCTTCGTCTGGAACCAGTCCTCTCGCGTATGCGGGAGATGGACGAAACCGAAATCGAGGCGGTGAACGGCCTTGGAGCCTTCTTCGGTGAGCTCGGTGCCGATCGGCTTCGCGTCCTCGAAACCGGGGATCTTGTGGCACGCGAAGCAGCCGTAGTGCGCGATGAGCTTCTCGCCCGTGTAGACCTCCTTGCCGTGGAGATCCATCTTCGCGAGATCGGCCTTCGCATCGAACAGCGTCTTCGTCGCCATCTCGAAGTAGAGCGCGATCCGCTCGAGAGTCGCCGGATCGGTCTTCGGCAGCGGCATCGCGTCGAAGCTCCGCGGACCCTGCAGGGTGGAGAGGTACTCCGCGATGTCCAGGGCTTCGGCGTCGGTCAGGCGGAGATTCGGCATCTTCGTTTCGGGGTTCCACGCCTTCGGGTCCTTGATCCAGTGAAACAGCCAGTCGCGGCTGACTTTGGATCCGACTCCGGCGAGGTTGGGCCCGAACTGCCTGTACGTGCCGGTCAGGTCGCGCGGCGCGGTGGCCTCGACCATGTGGCAGCCGTAACAGCCGCGGTCGGCGAGGAGCTTCTGGCCGCGGGCCGCGTCTCCCCTGCCGGGGACCGCCGGGACGGAGGCGACCTTCGATTTCGCGAAGAGATACGCGACGATCGAGTTGACCATCACGTCGTTCTCGATCTGCCCCTGCGCGTTCATCTGCTTCTGCGCCGCCGTGGGCGGACGCGGGCCCGAGACGTTGACGAAGTTCTCCTGGTAGAAGAAGGTCGGCATCTTGGTGCTCGGACGGAACGAAGCGGGATTCATCACCCATCTCGTCGTCCAGTCGGGCCGCACCTTGGAGGCGACCTTCTCGAGCGAGGGGCCGACGCGCGGTATCCCCTGCTTCTCGAGCCCCTCGATGCGGTGGCATCCCCAGCAGCCGAGGTTCTCGACGAGCCGGACTCCCGCGTTCAGCTTCGGCGCCTCCGGGAAGTTCGTCTCGTCGGAATGGCAGCGGTAGCAGCCCGCCTCCGTGAACTTCATGGGAAGGATCGGCGTCTCGTTGAACCGGTCGAACTCCCAGTCGTTCTTCTTCGCCCAGACGACGCCCTGCCGCTCGGTCTCGGGCGAATGACCCGCGGACCAGAACGAGGTCGCCCGGTCGCGGCCGCCGTGGCAGGGGGTACAGCCGAACTCGTTGGACGGGTGCGGCGATTCGCTGCCGACCATGAGGTTCAGGCGTGGATGCGTGCGGAAGGCGACGCGGCTGGCGTCCTCGAAGCCCTTGCGGTCCGCGGCGACGTGGCACGTCTGGCAGCGGTCGACGCGCGGGATCTTCATGAAGTTGACGTCGTTGTAGTGCTCGGGCAGCTGCACCTGGTTCACGCGCAGCGAAGGATTGACCATGTCGAGAATGGGCGAGTTGCGCAGCTTGAAGAGAGTGTCCTGCTTGAGCGTCGCGAGCTTCTGCCGCGAGAGCTTGTAGTCGGCCGTGAGCTTCTCGATCGAGGTCTCGAGCTGGTCGCGCCGGTCCGTCAGGCGCTTCATCTCCTCGCGAATGTCGGACTCGTCCCTCTTGAGCGTCGCCAGGCGCACCGAAGTCTGGTCGAGCTTTCTCTGGATCGCGGCGAGGTCCTTGCGCGCGGACGGGGCGGACTTGGGCTTGTTGGCGAGGGCGTCCTCGTACTTGTACCGCTCGGCGTCGAAGGACGCCTTCGCGAACTTGTAGTCCTGATCGGCGGCGTAGAGCTTCGGGTCGAGCTGCTTCAGCTTCCTGTCGAGGGCCGCAAGCCTCTTTCGGTGCTGCGCGACCTCGGACTGCGCGGCGGCGAGGTCGGCCCGCAGTTTCTCGCGCTCCTCGCCGTACGCCTTTTCCCGCGCGAGCGCCGTCGCTTCGCGCGTCTTCCTGGCGTCGAGGCGCATGAAGGTGCGCTGGAGCGTCTTCCAGCCGCGTGAATAGTCGGCGATCACCATCCAGACGAACACGAGAGCGAGCAAGCCGCCCGCCGCGAAGAAGGCGCGGTTCAGCCGGGGAATGTTGTAGTGGTGATCTATCGGCTCGGCAGGGGCTTTTCGGGGCATGGCTTATCGGCTCAGATGTTGAAGGCGAACTCGGGGATATTGACCACGTACTTGAGGTTGAAGATCCACCGGAGATACATCTTGATCGGCAACGAGATCATGATCAGCACGAGGCTGACGGCGATGAGGTAGCGCGGCGTTCCCATCTTCTCGTAGAACCGGCGCAGCAGCGTCTTCGAGAGCAGAAGCGGCAGCGCCGCGACGTAGAACCCGACGATCACGAGACCGAAGATCTCGCGGATCAGCCAGAAGTTCGGCAGCGATCGTTTCAGCAGCTTGATCCAGATGATCTCGGACAGGTTGATGTTGTTCAGGGGTACGAGCTTGTTCACGTCCCAGAACTCGTATGGACCGAAGAAGTTCCAGTTCGGCCCGCGGAGAAACGTTCCTAGCGCGATCAGCGTGCACCACAGCACGATGAACCCGAGGAGGAACAGGGTGATCTCCGACTTGCGCTCGCTGAAGGTGAAGTAGCCGTTCCCCTTCGGGTTCGTGTCGATGTACGGAATTGCCATCAGGCCCACGATGATGAGCGAGGGCAGGACGACTCCGGCGAGCCAGGGGTCGTAGTAGACGAGCATCTCCTGGAGTCCGAGGAAGTACCACGGCGCCTTCGCCGGGTTCGGCGAGTCGGTCGGATTGGCCGGCTCCTCGAGCGGCGCTTTCAGGAGGATCGACCAGACGATCATCACCGCCATGACCGCGACGAGGCAGATCAACTCGACGTAGACGAGGTCGGGCCACGAGAAGACCTTCTGCGCCGAGTCCGTCTGCTCGATCGTCGGCAGCCCCGCCGCGATCCGCCGGTCGTTCTCGTAGGCCTGGTTCATCGCGAACCAGAAGAAAAAGCCGACGAGGAAGATCATGCCGACGATCGGAACGTTGTCGGGCAGCGTCGCGACCGCGGCGAAGTTCGGGTCGAGGTAGGAGATCCCGATCCCGCCGCCGATCAGGATCAGGAGGAAGAGCCCGCCGCGCTTCGACCAGAGGAGCTTCGAACGCAGCCCGATCAGGAGAAGCACCAGCATCGCCGTGACCAGATACTGCGGCGCGGAGAGGAAGTTGACCGCGGACTTCAGGGCGTTGATGACCGGCATGGTGTGGAGTGGACGGAACGGCCGTTAGGCCGGCCCCGAAATCCCTCCGTCCTTGCGCACGCGCCAGAAGTGGACGGCCATCAGGAACGCGGCGATGAGCGGAATCCCGACGCAGTGGAGCACGTAGAAGCGCAGGAGAGCACCGGCGCCGACGAAACGGCCGCCGAGAAGACCGAAGCGAGCGTCGTTCGTGGAGGTGACGAGCTGGATGTCGCCGATCTTGAGCAGACCCGTGCCCGGGCCCTGGATCCCGAGGAGCGGGGTCGCGGACGCCATGTTGGAGCCGACCGTGATCGCCCAGATCGCGAGCTGGTCCCACGGCAGGAGATAGCCGGTGAACGAGAGAAGGAGCGTCAGCACGAGGAGGATGACGCCGATCACCCAGTTGAACTCGCGGGGCGGCTTGTACGACCCGGTCATGAACACGCGGAACATGTGGATCCACACCGAGATGACCATGGCGTGAGCGCCCCACCTGTGCACCTCGCGCATGATCCCGAACGGGACCTGCTCGCGCAGGTCGAGGATGTCCACGAACGCGTACTCGACGGTGGGGCGGTAATAGAACATCAGCAGCAGACCCGTGAACGTCAGCACCAGGAAGAGGAAGAACGTCACGCCGCCCGCGCACCACGTGTAGCGCATCTTCACGCCGGACTTCCGCGTCTTGACGGGGTGGAGGTGGAGGACGACGTTGCCGAGCATCGCCAGAACACGCTTGCGGTTCGTGTTCGGGACTCCGACGCGGAAAATGGACTTCCAGAGCTGGCTTGCGACGATCTGCTGCTGTATCTGCCGCCAACGAGGAACCAAAAAAACCTCCGCTTGGACGAATGCTCAGGGGGTGGGGACGCGACCCGGGGCTTTGCGGTCTAGACCATCTTCACGAACGCCTTGGGGTCGCTCCACTGTCCCCGCTCGTAGAGGTACCGGGTCGCTTTGTCGACGATGATCTGTCCGTCGTCGGGAGAGAGCGTGATTTCCGCGCGCTCGAGGGGCCGCGGGGCCGGGCCCTCGAAATTGATGCCCGAGACGTAATACCCCGAGCCGTGGCAGGGGCACTTGAACTTGTTCTGAGCGGGAAGCCAGTTCGGGGTGCACCCGAGGTGCACGCAGACCGCGACGAGCGCGTAGATCGATTCCGTGTTGCGCACGATCCAGACACCGAACTTCTCTTTCCAGCGCTCGTCCACACCGAGCGCGTAGGTCGAAGGGTCTCCCGCCTTGAACCGGGTGGGGGGCTCGAACAGCACGTTGGGGAAGAGAAATCGCACCGTCGCGGTCAACCCGACCACCGTCGCCGCGGTGAAACCGAGCCACGCCGCCGTCATCCACTTCAGCGTGGACCGGCGCGTTATGCCGTCGTCGAGGACCTCTTCCCCGGGAGCGGCAGCCTGCTTCTGGACCGTTGCCATCGAGTGCGTCAGCCTACCAAAACGGCGCCGGAGCGCTCAAGGTTGGCGGACGGCTTCTCCGCCGCGCCGCCAGTGGCTGGAGAGCGCGTCGCTTCCGCGGCCTTTCGCGCGGCTTCGCGGACCCGCAGGTTCGGATCCTCGCGGGCGATGCGGTCGAGCGCGGGCAGGCTGGCGGGGTCCCGCAGCAGGGCGAGCGCCTGCAGCGCCGAGGTCATCGCTATTTCGAGCTGTTCGGGAGAGAGACGCTTCACGAGCGCTCCGCGGTCGATCATTGCGCGCAGGACGTCCGCTCCGGAAGGGTCGTGGAGCGACGCCAGCGCGATCGCCGCGTTCCAGCGGACGTCCTCGGCCGGGTCTCCCAGCAGCACGCGCAGGCGCGGTACCGCGCGTATGTCTCCGAGCTTGCCGAGGACGTACGCGGCCATCTTCCGCACGCCGGGATCGTCGGAGGAGGACGCCTCGAGCACCGTGTCGAGGGCCGAGGCGTCGCCGAGCATGCCGATCGCCCAGATCGCGTAGAGACGAGTCTCCGGATCGGGGTCCTTCGCGGCGGCGACGAAATCGGGCAGCGCCGCCCGGTCCTGCAGCTTGCCGAGGACGAGGACGAGGTAGCGGCGCACCTTGACGTCCTCAGGCCGCCGTGTCGAGAGGCCTGAGAAGACGCGGCGCGTCTCCGCCGCGAAGGCCTCTCTCTCGGGTCCGGCCGGGATCCTCGAAATGGATCGGGACAGCTCGAACGCCGCCTGCCAGCGGCGGTTCGCCGTTCCCCCCCGGACTTCAGCGAGCTCGTCGGCGGGAGAGCGCCTCTCGAACGTCATCAGGTTGAAGACGAGGAAGATGATGAGCGCGGTGCCGACGACGAGCAGGGGCAGGACGAAGAAGCGCGCCACCGACGCTCCGCGCGAGGGGCCGCCGAGGTCTCCGCCGTTTTCGTCGTCGTCTTCGAGCGGGGGCCGCGGGCCGGGACGCGGATCCTCGGTCACAGCGCCGGGAGGTACCGCTTCGCCTGAGTGATCGGGTTGGGAACGAAAATCGCGTCCTTTTCGCACACGGTCTCGCAGAGGCGGCAGGAGACGCAGGGGCCGGCGTCCACTTCCGCGATCTTGTGAAAGGTCTCGTGCAGGGGGTCCTCGATCAGGTAAATGCAGTCGAAGGGGCAGATGTCGATGCAGAACTCGCAGCCCGTGCAGAGGTCGCGGTCCACGATCGCCTTGGGGATGTCCCGGGGCTTGACCTTCTCGACGAGGACTCCCTGATGGTTCTGGATGCAGGAAACGGGGCAATATCGGGCGCAGACCGAGCAGTCGATGCACCGGTCCTCGTGGATGACGTATTTCTCGTTCTTGTCGCCCGTGATCGTGTGGGTGGGGCACTTGATCTCGCAGACCCCGCACCCGATACACGTGTCTGTAATGAAATGAGGCATATCCATCAGGAAAATACCACGGGAGAGGGGGCTATTCCGGCCACCCTGCCCTTGCGGAACTTTCCTCCCCCCCTTACGTTTGAGGGTGCATGAGAGAAGTTCGCGCGGTCGTGATCGGCCTCGTGGTCGTGATCCTGATCGCGATGGCCATCGGGAGGTGGCGGCGGCCCGGTCGCGAGTTCCACCGGGTGCGGGGGTACCGGGTCGAGATCCGCAAGACCGAGCACGGGTCGACCCGCCACGTCTCCTTCACGGTTCCGATGAGCCTCGTCGCCCGCATCGCGACGCTCGCGCCCGTGAGCGACATCGGAGGCAGCCGCAGCGACTGGAACGACTCGGACATCAAGGCGCACGACATCCTCGAGGCCGCCAGGCAGTCCTCGCCCGGGCAGCCGGGGATCATCACCCGCGACCACTCGAAGCTCGAGGTGACCTCCGATGGCCCGACGCTCGAGATCGTGGCGAAGGACGACTGGGACAAAGTCGTCCGGATCCGGGTCCCCCGCGCCCTCGTGGAGGCGTTCAACGACGAGGCAAGAATCTCCCCCCGCGACGTCCTCCGGAAGCTCGATGACATGGGCCCGGGCGACGTGGTGTCGATTCACGACCGCGACGCGGAAGTGACGATCACGGCGCAAGCGCGATAAGAGTCGGGCGTCGGGAGTGGGGGGTCAGGAGCCGGCTGTCGAACCTGTTTCGACGACTCCTGACCCCAAACCCTCGACCCCGGACCCGTCCCGGAATCCGCCCCTCCCGGGCCGCGTTATCGTCTCTCCATGGCCAACCGCCTCGCTCGCGAGCGCAGTCCTTACCTTCTCCAGCACAAGGACAACCCGGTCGACTGGTATCCCTGGGGGCCTGAGGCGCTCGGCCGCGCTCGCGACGAGAACAAGCCCGTTTTTCTCTCGATCGGATATTCGACGTGCCACTGGTGTCACGTCATGGAGCACGAGTCCTTCGAGAACCCGGCCGTCGCCGACGCGCTGAACCGCGACTTCGTCTCGATCAAGGTCGACCGCGAGGAGCGGCCCGACGTCGACGACATCTACATGGGGGCCGTGCAGACGATGACCGGCAGCGGCGGCTGGCCGCTCTCTCTCTTCCTGACGCCCGACGGAAAGCCGTTCTACGGAGGCACGTATTACCCGCCGGATGATCGCTGGGGGCGGCCCGGCTTTCTCTCTCTCCTGTCGGGGATCTCGCGCGCGTGGAAGGAGAGGCGCGAGGAGCTCGAGGCTTCGGCGAAGGACCTCCTCTCGCACCTCGAGACGACGGCGAAAGGGCCCGCGGCGGGCGCGCCGCCGGGAACGGAGGCACTCGAAAACGCCGTCGCGGATTGCACCCGCCACTTCGACCGAGTGCACGGCGGATTCGGCTCGGCGCCCAAGTTTCCTCCCGCCATGAAGCTCGAGCTCCTGCTCCGCCGCTACGCCCGGACGAGAGATCCCGCGATCCGCGAAATGTGCGAGCTCACGTTGACTCGGATGGCAGAGGGCGGCATGTACGACCAGATCGGAGGCGGGTTCCACCGTTACTCCGTCGACGACCGCTGGCTCGTCCCCCATTTCGAAAAGATGCTCTACGACAACGCGCTGCTCGCGAAGGTGTACCTCTTCGCCGCGCGCGAGCTCGGGAACGAAGCCCACGAACGGATCGCGCGGGAGACCCTCGACTTCCTGTTGCGAGAGATGACGCCGCCCGAAGGCGGCTTTTTCGCCGCTCAGGACGCCGACTCGGAGGGCGAGGAAGGGACCTTCTACGTCTGGACTCCGAAGCAGCTCGCCGATGCGTTGGGCGAGGAGGCCGGAGCCATCGCCGCGGCTCGGTACGGGGTCACGCCGGAAGGCAACTTCGAAGGCGGGCGCACGGTGCTCTCGGTCGTCCGCCCGGCCGCGGCGCTTGCCGAGGACTTCGGCCGCACCGTTGTGGAGATCGAGGCGGTGCTGGCCGAGGCCAGGGAAAAGCTGCGGGCCGTTCGCTCGCGCCGCGTCCCTCCCGGAACGGACGACAAGCTCCTGACCGACTGGAGCGCCCTCGCCATATCCGCTTTCGCTCTCGCGGGGCGGCTGCTGAAGGAGCCGCGTTACGAGAAGGCAGCGCGTCAGGCGGCGGATCGCATCCTGTCCCGCTGCCGGCCGGCTCAGGATCCCGCGGCGCTCCTTCACCGCGAGCGCAGCGGCGAGGCGGCGATCTCCGGCTTCGCCTCCGACTACGCGAACATGATCGAGGCGCTGCTGGACCTGTACGAGACCACGTTCGAAGCCCGATACTTCCGCGAGGCCCTCGCGCTGCAGCGGGTTCTGGACGAGCGCTTTGCCGACCCCGGAGGCGGTTACCTCCTCGCCACGGAGGAGCACGACGGCCTCGTGCTGCGGCCCCGCGAAATGATGGACGGCGCGACGCCCTCCTCCAACTCCGTTTCGGCGATGAACCTCCTGCGGCTGCACTCCTTCACGGGAGACCGCGCATACCGCGACAGGGCGGACGCGATCTTCTCCCGGCTCTCGCTCTACGCGACCCGCGCTCCGTCGGCGGTCTCGCGGCTGCTCTGCGCGCTCGACTACGCCACCGCCGCGCCGCGCGAGGTCGTTCTCGCCGGAAACCTCGGCCGCTCCGATTTCGAGGCTCTTCGCACGGCGGCGTTCGACGGAGCCCTGTGGAACCGCGTGATCGCGCACGCGGACGACGCCCGCAGCCTGGAAGGTCTTTCCCCGCTCGTGGCCGGCCGCGCGCCCGATGGCGGAGCGGCGCGCGCCTGGGTGTGCGAGGACTTCGCATGCCGCGTCCCCACGACAGACCCTTCCGAGCTCGCCGCGGCTCTCCATGCCTGATCCCGCGGCCAGGCTCCGGCTGATCCCGGGAGGAGACGCGCGCGAGCGGCGGCGGCGGAGTCCCGGTCCCGCCGTCCTCCTGGTCCTGGGCTATGCGATCCTCTTCGGAGGCGGCCTCTGGCTCATTCGCGCACGCACGCAGAACGGCCGCCGCCCGCGTCCCGCCGAGACGGCGACGGCGCCGCAGCCCGACCAGCACTCCCGCGCGCAACTGCTCGCCGGCGGCTGGATCCCCGCGTCGCTGCGCTCCCGGTATTTCGCTCGCCTCGCCGCGGAGTGCTGCACGTGCGGGTGCAACCTCTCCGTGCACGACTGCCTGGAGAGAGACGCCTCCTGTTCCCGCAGCCCGGAGCTCGCGGAGGCGATCGGCAGGTCGCTCTCTCGTTGAACGACACCGGCCTGGTTTTCGACGAGCGTTTCCACGCACACTCCGCTCCCTACGAGCATCCGGAGAGCCCCGCGCGGCTGTCCGCGATCGAGTCCCGCCTGGCGGAGAAGGGGCTGCTCGCGCGGTGCCGGCGCGTCCCCGCCCGGGAGGCGTCCCGCGCGGAGATCACCGCCGTCCACGACGAGACGCTGTTCGATCTCGTCGAGAGCACCGCCGCCCGGCCATTCTCGCAGCTCGACCCGGACACTTACGCCAACTCGAGCTCGGCGCTGGCGGCCCGGCTCGCCGCCGGTGGGCTCGTGGACCTCACGTTGGAAGTGCTCGCCGGGAGTCTCGCGGGGGGATTCGCTCTGCTCCGGCCGCCCGGCCACCACGCCGAGCGTTCGCAGGCGATGGGATTCTGCCTCTACAACAACGTCGCCATCGCGGCGGCGGCGGCCCTCGCGCACGGCGCGTCGCGGGTCCTCATCGTCGACTGGGACCTGCACCACGGCAACGGCACGCAGGACATCTTCTGGAACGAGCCGGCGGTCGTGTACTTCTCGACCCACCAGGCGCCGCTCTATCCCGGCACCGGAGGAGTCGACGAGACCGGAGGGCCGGCCGCGCCGGGCCACACGATCAACGTCCCGTGGTCTGCGGGCCGCGGTGACGCGGATCACCTGGCGGCGTTCGACCGGCTGCTGCTCCCGGTCGCGCGAAAATTTTCACCCGATCTGATTCTCGTTTCCGCGGGGTTCGACGCCGCGCGCGGAGACCTCCTGGGTAGTCAGCTCGTTTCGCCGGGCGGATTCGGCGCCATGACCGCGCGACTGACGGACCTCGCCGGCGGGAAAGTCGTGCTGGCGCTCGAGGGCGGCTACGAGCTCGAGGCGATCTCCGCGTCGGCCGAGGCGTGCCTGCGCGTCCTGCTGGGCGATCTGGCCCCCGCGCCCGAACCGGGCCCGGCGAGCCACGCCGCAACGCACGTCATAGACGCCGTCGCAGCGCAGCACCGCCCGTTCTGGCCGCAGCTCCGGTGACTACCGACTACCGACTACCGACTCGACTCCCGACCTATTTCTTCTCGAGCAGATTCTCCTGAATGAACGCCAGACTCGCGTAAAACTGATAATCCTGATTCCGCTTCTTCGCGAAGCCGTGGCCCTCGTCTTTCGCCATCAGGTACCAGACGGGCGACCCGTTCTTCCGGACGGTCGCCACCATCTGCTCGGACTCGTTGCGCGGCACGCGGGGGTCGTTCATTCCCTGCACGACGAAGAGAGGCTTGGTGATCTTCGACGCGCCGGTCAGCGGAGAGATCTTCGTGAGGAACTCCCGCATTTTCGGTTCCCGTTCGTCTCCATATTCGACCCGGCGCAGGTCCCGCCGGTAGGCCTCGGTCTTCTCGAGGAACGTCACGAAGTTGGAGATGCCGACGACGTCGATGGAGCCCGCCAGGCGTTCGTCGTAGTGCACGGCGCAGGCGAGCGTCATGTAGCCGCCATAGCTGCCGCCCATGACCATCACGCGCTCGGCGTCGAGGTCCGGCTGCTGCGCGATCCAGTCGAGGAGCGCGCCGATGTCCTT
>DASQJK010000143.1:0-3353 GCA_035631095.1 Thermoanaerobaculia bacterium | reverse complement strand
CGTTTTCGACTCGTAAGGCCGCGGGTGCCGCATCTCTCGTCGAGCCGCCCCGGCGCCGCCGTCCGCGGCTTTCGGCCGCGGCGTTCGCTTCGCGAACAGGCGGCCGAGAGAGCGCTTCGCTTGGAGAAGACGGCACCATGGAGGCGGTCTTCTCGCCCGCCTTGTCATCCTGAGGAGCGCAGCGACGAAGGACCTGCCCTTTCACTCGACGCGGGTGCCACGAGGGCCCTTCAGTCACAGAGCGGTTCCTACGCTTCGCTCAGGATGACAGGAAAGATGGATGTCAGTCTCCCGTCTCGAGCCACCGTCTGAGCCCGGGGCGCGGGGTCCAGCGGAGGGAGCCTCTCGGAGGTCGCACACCACCCGCGGGCTCAAGCTTTACTGAGGCTGCGACCTCCGAGCGGAGTCGCGGCCCGGTTGGTCCTCAGTAGAGTGGGCCGCCGCGTCTCCCGGAGTCGGACGCCGCGTCACGGGCGGCTACTAAGTCCGAACTCTTAGGCTTCGCGGAAGAAGCCGTGCAAACCCCGCAGTGCGTTCCGGTCGATCTGGCGGCGCCGCAGGGAGTCGCGGAGGAGCGAGAGGGCGGCGATCCCTTCCGGGACCAGCTTGTATTCGTCGATGATCGGCAGTGCCGCCCGGATCTCCCACTCGGCCTGGGCGGACTGGCCCGCGTCGAGGAGCAGATCCGCGAGCACGAGGTGGACGGCGGCGACGTCCGCGTGGAGCTCGATCTCCGAGAATTCCTTTTGAGCGGAACGGAAAGCGTCGATCGCGGCGGCCGCGTTTCCCTTCGTCCGCAGCAGGAGCCCGAGGCCGGCGTGAAGCTTTCCGAGCGCGACGTGGTTGCCCTGGCGTTTCAGGAGCGGCGCGCCTTCCGCGGCTACCGCCATCACCTTCTCCGCGTCGCCCATGACTCCGTAGGTCTGCGCGAGGTTGACAATCGCGTAACCGAGGAGGTTGTCGTTGTGCAGCGCGCGAGCCTGCGTCGCGATCTCTTCGAAAACTTCGGCCGATTCCGCGACGCGGTCGGTTTCCTTGTAGACCTGCGCGAGAAGGAACCGAGCCTTGACGGCGTCTTCGCGCATGTTCATCCGCTCGAAGTTCGCGATGAGGTGAGGAGTGAGCTTCAGCACCGCGGCGAAATCGCGTTCCTCAGTGCGGAGCGCGAGCCGCTGGTAGGAGAGCCGGGCGAGGTTCGCGGAGGCGTTCTCCGTCGTCAGGAACCAGGCCTCGGAGAGGTCGAACCACGACCGCGCCTCGTCGCGCCGGGACAGAACGCGCGCCGCCGCGCCCGCGATGCGCGCCGACTCTCCGAGAAAGTACTCGCGCTCATCGCAGAGGATCGGGTCCGACGGATAGCGGACCTCGAGCGACTCGAGGTACTCGTAGAGAAACGCCGCCTCTTCGAGCACGAGGACGGGAGACGTGTCGACTTGCTTCGGAAGGAGCCCGAGCAGCGCGAGCAGCATTTCCGGATCGTCGAGATGGAGCTCCGAAGCGTGGCCCGCACGCTCCTCTCGAGGCGTCGCGAGGACGCGCTGCGCCTGACTGGATCCCTCTTCGGGACTGAGACGGCGGCGGCGGAAGCTCCGCAGCGCGCCGATCACGTTTCCGACCTCTTCTCGCGCGAGACGAGCCCGAGCGCGAGCGCCACTCCGACGGGATCCGCCGAGAACGCCGGAACCGGCTTGCCCTTCGATTCCGCGAGGTTGCGCGCGAGACGGCACGCGCCGGAAATCAGCGAGACACGGAGACGATCGACGGGAATCGTTTCGTTGCCGGGCCTGCGGGAGAACCGATCGAACCAGCCGTAGACGAATTGAGCAAAAGCCGCGAGCTCGTCTTCAGAAAGCTCGAAGCACGACAGCAGCGGCTTCAGGAGCTCGAACGTCTCCTGGAAAACAGCGACAAGCTCCTCGTCACGCTTCATCCTGGTGGCGAGAAGTGTAGCCGAAATCGAGAAAGGAGGACTTGCGCCTCCGGAGTCGGTTTCGACTAGACAGGGATGCCGCCGAGCAGCTTGATCGAGAACGGCGCATCCTTGCGCTCGGGCTGCGGAACCGGCTGAGCCGATTCGATCTTCTCGACCTCGGGGACGGGAACGGGTGACGCCTGAGTGGAAGAGGAACCCATCGCGAACTCCTTTCGCCCCCTGGGGGGCCCGCCATAAAATAAAAACGAAACGAAAAAAAAGGGGGACTGTCACCAGCGATTATTTCACTCGTGAGGCTCGTCAAGGGGTTTTTTGCGCCCCCGCCGCAACTCGTGGCGCAATAAAGGCGCAAATTCAACCGTACGCAACCGAACCGCGTTCTACGATGAGACTCGAGGTGAAACCGATGAAACGAACGCTGCTGACGCTCGCGGCCGCCTGTTTCGCGCTCCAGGCTGCCGGCCAGGCGCTCACGGAATTCAAGATCGACGACGCCTGGGGCCGGGACACGGTGCGGTTCGAAACGACGGCTCCGGTCGAAGACATCGTCGGCACGAACAACCAGATCTCCGGGTTCGTGAAGGCGGACCCGGCGGACATCCGCGCGGCGGGAACGGCGGTGCGGGTCGAAGTGGACGTCGCCGCCTTCAAGACGGGGATCGACGCGCGCGACGGCGGCGTTCGCAAGGCTCTGGCGGCGGAGGCGCACCCGAAGGCGGTGTTCACTCTCGACAAGGTGACCTCCGCCAGCGCGTCCGCCGCCGCTCCGAACACTCCCGTCGACATCACCGGCCAGGGCACGTTCGAACTAAACGGCGTGAAGAAGCCCCTCGAGGTGAAGGCCCGCGTCACGTACGTCCCCAAGGGCGGGCCTTTTTCGACCATGCGGCCGGGCAACTTCGTCCGGATCAGATCCGCTTTCGACATTCGCCTCGCGGACTACAACATCCAGAGAAACGGCGCCGTGCTCCCCCTTCAGGTCGGAGACACCGCTCACGTGACGGTGAGCCTGCTCGCGAGCGACGCGAGCCCGGAGGAGACGGAGGCGTATCGTGCCCGCGCCGCGAAGTACATGGGCAAGGCCGCCCACTGACCGCGTGACCTTCACTCCGCTGGAGACCTTTGCGGCGCTCTTCGGCGCCGTTTCGGTCTATCTCTCCGTGCGCGAGAACGTCTGGAGCTGGCCGACGGCGATCGTGAACGTCACGCTCTACATCCTCGTATTCCTGCGCGCGAAGCTGTACGCCGATATGGCGCTGCAGGTCGTGTACATCGTCATCTCGGTGTACGGCTGGAATCAGTGGCTGCACGGCGGCGCGGGCAGGAGCACGCTGCCGGTGACGCGGATCACACGGCGGATGGCGGCGGCGCTCTTCGGAATCGGCGCGGTGTCGGTCGTCGTGCTCGCGACGCTACTCGG
>DASQJK010000142.1:0-2206 GCA_035631095.1 Thermoanaerobaculia bacterium | reverse complement strand
ACGCGGCGCTCCTCTTCGCCCGGGCGGTCGTCGTGCACGATCCCCTTTCCATTCCGCTGCACCGGCTCGAGAGCGGCGCTCTCCTTCTCTTCGCGTTCTTCATGATCTCGGATCCGAAGACGACGCCCGACTCGCGTGCTGGCCGGATCCTCTTCGGAGTCCTCGTCGCCTTCGGCGGCGCCTACGTGCAGCTCCGCCTGTTCCGGCCGAATGGCCCCCTCTGGTCCCTTGCGCTCTTTTCGCTCGTCGTTCCCCTGCTCGATCTCGCGCTGCCGGGCCGGCGCCCGGCGGGCATCACCGGCTTTCCGCCGAAAGGAGACCTCCATGCGCCGCTCATCGATCTCCGTCCTCGCCCTGTGCCTGTTCGCGCTCGTTCACGCGCCTCGGGCACGCGCCTTCTGCGGCTTCTACGTGGCCAAGGCGGACACGAAGCTCTTTAACCGGTCGTCCCAGGTCGCTCTCGTCCGGGACGGCGACCGGACCGTCCTCACGATGGGAAGCGACTTCCAGGGCGACCCGAAGGAGTTCGCCGTCGTCATTCCGGTCCCGACGGCGATCCAGAAGGAGCAGATCCACATCGGTGACCAGAAGCTGCTCGAGCATCTCGACGCTTACTCGTCTCCCCGTCTCGTCGAGTATCGCGATCCGGACCCGTGCCGGCGGCTGGACGAGATGCGGAAGATGTCCGTAGGCGGCGTGGCCGCACAGGCGATGCCCGCCTCCGCGAAAGCCAAAGACGAGGCCCTGGGCGTACGGATCGAGGCGCGGTACACGGTCGGCGAGTACGACATCCTGATCCTCTCCGCGAAGGACTCGAGCGGTTTGACGACGTGGCTCCGGCAGAACGAGTACCGGATCCCGGCGGGCGCCGCGGACGTTCTTGACGCCTACGTCCGTCAGAACATGCGTTTCTTCGTCGCGAAGGTGAACCTGAAGGAGAAAGCGCGGCTCGGCTTCACGAGCCTGCGGCCGATCCAGGTCGCGTACGAGTCGCCGAAGTTCATGCTTCCGCTGCGGCTGGGTATGGCCAACGCGAACGGGCCGCAGGAGCTCTTCGTGTACGCCTTGACCCGCAAGGGCCGCGTCGAGACCACGAACTACCGCACGGTGCGGTTGCCGTCCGATCAGGACGTACCCCTCTTCGTCAAGGACCGGTTCGCCGATTTTTATCGCGCGCTCTTCGACACGCAGGTCAAGCGCGAGGGAATGCAGACGGTCTTCACGGAATACGCGTGGGACATGGGTTGGTGCGACCCCTGCGCCGCGGAGCCTCTCACCCGCGCCGAGCTGCGCGGGCTGGGAGTCTTCTGGCTGGCTGATGCGGACGGCTCTTCCGGAGGCGCGGAGGTGTTCCTCACGCGGCTCCACGTCCGCTACGACGCGGCGCACTTCCCCGAGGACCTGTCGTTTCAGGAAACCGCGGACCGCCAGAACTTCCAGGCCCGGTACGTCCTGCACCATCCCTATGCGGGCGCGATCTCGTGCGACGCAGCGGGCTACCGATCGTCGCTGCGTACGCGCAGGGACCAGGAGGCGAAGAACCTCGTCCGCCTGACGGGATGGAACCCCGTTCTCGTCCGGAGTGCGATGGGGCCGGACCCCGACTCGGACGACCGCCGCTGGTACGAGAAGATCTGGAATTAGGTCAGGACGACAAAGAATCGAGCCGCGCAGGCGGCTCATGCTCCAGCCGCCTGCGCTTTTCGTCGCGTTCGAGCGCGAGGCGGATCAGCTCGTCGAGCAGGGCCCGCAGGGGCAGGCCCGTCGCTTCCCAGAGCTTCGGGTACATGGAGATGGCCGTGAAGCCCGGAAGCGTGTTGATCTCGTTCACCAGGACGCGGTCCGTCCCGCGCTCCACGAAGAAGTCGACGCGGGCCATCCCCGAGACGCCCGCGACGCGGAACGCCTCGATCGCCAGCCGCCGGACTTCCGCCGCGGCCGATTCGGGAAGAGGGGCGGGGATGACGAGGCGCGCCCGGTCCTCCCGGTACTTGTCGTCGTAGTCGTAGAACTCCCGGCCGGGCACGATCTCACCGGGAACCGACGCCCGCGGGCTGTCGTTGCCGAGCACGGCGCACTCGATCTCCCGCGCGTCGATCGCCTCCTCGACGAGCGCGCGTTCGTCGTAGCGGAGGGCCGTCGCGATCGCGAGCCCCAGGTCCTCCGGCCGCTTGACCTTCGTCACGCCGACGGAGGAGCCCCCGTT
>DASQJK010000141.1:0-3230 GCA_035631095.1 Thermoanaerobaculia bacterium | reverse complement strand
GGTCGGTGGTCGGTGGTCGGTAGTCGGTAGTCGGTGACCTGGGCCGCGTCTCCGTGTTCAGCGCTTTCCCATCCGGGTCTTGAGCTTCGCCGCCGCGGCGCGCACTTCCGTGGCTGACGGTTTCAGGCCTCCCACCGTGGGATCCGAGGCGCGGTAGCGCACCACCCCGTCGACGATGGTGGCCGACACGTTCTCGCGCCCCATCGCGTAGACGATCGCGCCGTAGGGCTCTCCCTGCCACGGATCCGGCAGCGCCCAGCCGGCTTCCGGGTCCAGGATCGCGAGGTCGCACAGGCCGCCCTCTTCGAGGCCGATGCGTTCAGAGAGGCGCAGGGCGGCGGCTCCTTCGACGGTCGCCATGCGAAGCGCCTTGAAAGCGGTCACGGAGCTGCCACGCGTCGAGGGCAGGAAAGTCGCGAGCCGCATTTCCGTGAACGGATCCAGCCGGTCGTTGCATGGCGCGCCGTCGGAGCCGAGCGCCACGCGCACCCCGGCGCGCTTCAGCTCGGCGACAGGCGCGACGCCGGAGCGCAGCCGCATGTTGGAGGACGGGCAGTGAACGATCGTCGTCCGGCGGTCGGCCAGGACGGACCAGTCGCGCTGTCCCGTCAGGACTCCGTGCGCGACGCAGCTCCGCGGCGAGAGGAGGTTCATCTGCTCGAGGTATTCGATGTTGCCCATGCCCGTTCGCATCCTCACGAGCTCGACTTCGCCGGCGTTCTCGCTCGCATGCGTGTGAATCAGGAGGTCGTGTCGCGCGGACAGCGCCGCCGCTCCCTGGAGCAGCTCTTCCGTCGAGGTCACGGCGAATCGCGGACACACGGCGACACGCACACGGCCGCGCTCCCGCCCGTGCCAGATCTCGACGAGGCGGCCAGTCTCGGCCAGGCCCTCGGCCGCCGTCGCGCGGAGGTCGGGCGGAGTCGTGTTCGGGTCGTCCATCAGGGCGTTGCCGCCCGCGTAGCGGATCCCGGAACGCGCCGCGGCGCGGAAGAGAGACTCCGTGTGCCGCACCGTTCCCATGTCGAGGACGGCGGTCACGCCTCCCGCCAGGCACTCCGCGAGGCCGAGCCGCGCCGATACCGACATCGTGTCAGCGTCCTGCGCCGCTTCTCCGGGCCACACGTGGCGCTCGAGCCACGGAAGAAGCTCCAGGTTCTCGGGGCCGTTGCGAAGAAGCGTCTGGCACAGGTGAAGGTGAGCCTGGACGAAGCCCGGCACGATCCATTTTCCCCGCGCGTTCAGCCGCTCGACGGGCTCTCCGGGAGCGGCCGCGAGGCGCCCGGCCTCGGCGCCCAGGGCGCGAATGGTCCCGTCGACGGCATACAGGTCGCCCGTCTGGATGTCGTCGGGCCGCCGCAGCCCGAGCAGCGTGCCCCCTTCGAGGAGCAGCCGGCTCACGACTACTGCCCGGTGCGGCGGATCATGAGCAGCGTGCGGTCGTCGGCGAAATGCTCGCCGGCCGCGTGCTCCTCGAGCTTTCGGGCGAGCGCGGAGTCCACCTCGCGAAGATCGAGCCCGATCTGCGTACGCAGGAACGCCTTCAGCCCTTCGAGCCCGAACTCCTCTCCTGCCGGGCTCGCCGCCTCGGTCACTCCGTCCGTGTAGAGGCAGAGGAAATCTCCGACTTCGAGCGTGAACTCCGATGACCCGTAGGGACGCCCGGGAAAGAGCGCGAGCGGCAGCCCGTGCGACGGCAGCTCCTGAAGCGTCCCGTCCTTGCGGACGAGCAGCCCCTGGTTGTGGCCCGCGTTCGTGTACTGAATGTGCCCGGTAGCCGGATCGAGGAGGAACAGAAAGAACGTGATGAAGCGGTCCGATCCGGTGCGCCGGGCGATCGCCTCGGAGAGCCGGCCCGTCATCTCGGGGACGGGGACGAGCTCGTCCGCCCAGGCGTGGAAGGACGCCTGCAGCGACGCCATGAGGAGGGCCGGCCCGACGCCCTTGCCGCAGACGTCCGCGATCGCGCAGTAGATCTTCCCGTCGGACCGCGGCCGGAAGTCGAAGTAGTCGCCGGAGACCTGCCGCGAGGGGATGTTCGACCCCCACAGCTCGTAGCCGGGAACCGTGGGAGGGTGGTCCGGCAGAAGGCGCTGCTGGATCTCCTGCGCGAGCGCGAACTCCCGGTCCATCTGCTTCTTTTCCGCGGCGTCCGCCATCAAACGCGCGTTCTGGATTTTCGCGGCGGCCACGTTCGCGAGGGAGGTCAGCAGGCGGAGGTCCGCCTCCTCGAAAGAGCGGTGCCCCATCCGGCAATCGACGTAGATGAGGCCGACGACGTCGCCGGCGTTCTCGAGCGGCGCGGCGAGGACCGACTTGATCCCGGAGATGCGGATGGACTCCGAAAGAGAGACTCCCGAAGAGTTTGCCGTGTCCATCAGCAGGAGGCCGTTTTTCTTTTCTACGACGGCCGCGACGAGAGTCTTCGAGAGGCGGATGTCTTCCGCGGAAATTCCCTCCTGCACGCGCACCACGGCGGGGACGAGCTCGTTCGTCACTCCCGACCGCAGCATGATGACCGCGCGGTCCGGCGCCAGCGTCTCGAAGACCTTGTCCATGAGGAATTTCAGGAGCTCGTCGACCGAGATGTCGCGCAGGAGCTCGATCGTGAGCTCATTGACGACGCGCAGCGAATCGATGAGCTTGGAGAGCTGCTCGGCGGGCAGCCGCGGGTCGGTTTCCGCTGGTTTTCGAAGGAGCTCTGCGGACGCTTTCAGGATCGTGTTGTCGAGCGAGTCTTCGCCGGCGAACTCGTCTATCCGCACGCGCGTGGTGGACTCGGACTCGACCTTCAGGGTGACGCCGCCGACGGTGATCCGGTCTCCGGACTTCAAGGGCAGCAACGTCGTGAGCCGCTCGCCGTTGACGAACGTACCGTTGCGCGAGCCCATGTCCTCGATCGAGAGCCCGCCGTTGCCGTCGCGCAGGATCCGCGCGTGCTGGCGGGAAAGCATCTTGTCGGAGATGGGAAGGTCGTTCATCGACGAACGGCCGATCGTGGTCACGGGCCGGTCGAGCAGAAACTTCTGCGCGGCCATGCCCGGCGCGGTCATGTAGAGGTAAAACACGGTATGCCCCGCGGATTCTACTCCGAAGGAGGCCGCCGAGACCGTTGCAGCCAAAAGAGTTGCGGCCGGGCCGGGTCGTTTCGCCGCGGCGCGCCGGACGAAAGGGCCTCCGGGCTTGCGGACGGACCGGGGGTGCCTTAGAATGCGCGGTTCCTATGAAAC
>DASQJK010000140.1:0-6331 GCA_035631095.1 Thermoanaerobaculia bacterium | reverse complement strand
AGGCACGGTGGATCGGGTCGTGCTCCATGTACTTGAGGGTGTCGTTCATCCAGCCCATGTCCCACTTCAGGCGGAAGCCGAGGCCGCCGAGCCGCGTCGGGCCGGTGACCATCGGCCAGGACGTCGATTCCTCGGCGATCGTGAGCACGTCGGGATGCGACGTGTTGATGTGGTCGTTCAACCGCCGAAGGAAAACGATCGCGTCGAGGTTCTCGCGGCCGCCGTACGCGTTCGGGATCCATTCCCCCGCCTTGCGGGAGAAGTCGAGGTGCAGCATCGACGCGACGCCGTCCACGCGCAGACCGTCCGCGTGGTATTGCTCGATCCAGAAGAGCGCGGACGAGATCAGGAAGCTGCGCACTTCGGGGCGGCCGTAGTTGAAGATGGCGCTCTTCCAGTCCGGGTGGAATCCCTGCCGCGGGTCCGCGTGCTCGTAAAGGTGCGTGCCGTCGAAATAACCGGGGCCGTGCTCGTCAGTCGGAAAGTGGGAAGGAACCCAATCGAGGATCACGCCGACACCGCGGCCGTGGAGGTGGTCGACCAGGTACTGGAAGTCGGCGGGAGATCCCTGCCGCGAAGTCGGTGCGAAGAACCCCGTGACCTGGTACCCCCACGACGCACCGTACGGGTGCTCCATCACGGGAAGGAGCTCGACGTGCGTGTAGCCCATCTCGAGCACGTAGTCGGCGAGCGGGCCCGCGATCTCCCGGTAAGCGGGCGGGTTTCCGTCGGGACCTCGCCGCCACGAGCCGAGGTGCACCTCGTAGATCGAGAGCGGCGCGTCCGGCTTCTGCCGCTCTCCGCGCTCCGCCATCCAGGCGGCGTCCGTCCACCGGAAGTCGAGGTCGGCGACGATTGAGGCGGTTTTGGGCGGCACCTCGTGGAAGAACCCGTACGGGTCCGCCTTGTCGACGGTGTAGCCCGCGGCGCGGGAGACGATGCGGTACTTGTACACGGCTCCCGCGCCGATCCCGGGCACGAAGCCCTCCCACACGCCGCCCGTGCCCCGCTGCGCGAGCCGGTTGGCGGCGCCGTCCCACGAGTTGAAGTCCCCGACGACCGAGACCGACGCGGCGTTCGGCGCCCAGACGCCGAACTGCACTCCCGGCCCGTTCTCGTGCAGGGCGAGGTGCGCGCCGAGCTTCGCCTGGGCGTGGAAGTGGCTGCCCTCGTGGAAGAGGTAGAGGTCTTCCTCCGTCAACAGGGATCCGGCCGGCGGGCCGGGCGGCGGCGCGGCCGGCGCGGCTTTCGGTCGACGCGCGCGGGGCGCCGGCGGTTTGCGGGGTGCTCTCGGCATCGAGAAAGGAGTCTAGCCGGGTAATGCCTGAACGCGCGACTGACCCCGTAAGATGGGCGCATGCAGGTCTTGCTCGCGGCTACCGTTCTTGCGGCGGCCCTGTGCGGGAGCCGGGAGCTCGCCGGCGACCTCGCGCGGATCGCCGCACCCGCTCGCGGGCACGTGGGTGCGGCGGCCCGGATCCTCGAAGCGGGAACCCGCGCCGGAGTCAACGGAGGCGACAAGTTCCCGATGCAGAGCGTCTACAAGCTCGCGATCGACTTTGCCGTTCTCCAGCGCGTCGACGCCGGCCGGTTGGCGCTCGGCCGGAAGGTGCGCATCGAAGCGTCGGACCTCCCGCCCTCCGGCGTGGTCAGCGCGATCCGCGACGCGCACCCGCAGGGCGGGTTCGAAATGACGCTCGAGGAGCTTCTCCGCGCCGCGATCGTCGACAGCGACGGGACCGCATGCGACGTCCTTCTCCGGCTGATGCCGCCCCGCGAAGTCACGGCCGCCCTGCGGGCCCTCGGCGTCGAAGGCATGGTCGTGGCGACCACCGAAGCGGAGATGACATCGGGACCCCAGGTTCAGAATCGCAACTGGGCGACGCCGGACGCGACCCTCGATCTGCTCGCGGCCCTGCAGGCTGGCCGCGGCATCTCCGCCGGGAGCCGCGAACGGCTTCTCCGCTGGATGACGGAATCGGTGCCCGGGCCCGCCCGCCTGAAGGGTGAGCTCCCACCCGGAACCGCGGTCGCCCACAAGACGGGAACGTCCGGGACCCATGACGGGCTGACGCGCGCGACAAACGACGTCGGGATCCTGACGCTTCCGGACGGGCGGCACGCGCTCGTCGCTGTTTACGTCTCGGATTCTCCGGCTTCTCTCGAGGTCCGCGAAGGAGTCATCGCGAAGATCGGGCGCGCCGTCTGGAATTGCTGGGCGCACGCGGAGACGCCGCCGACCCGCCGCTGAGGCGGCGCGCGACCACGACCAGCCGCGAAGCTCCGCTCGAGAACGGCCGCCCGTCGAAGTCTCCCCACATCTCCTCGACGCGGAGACCGCACGACCGGAAAACGCTTCGAAGAGTCTTCGGGTTCCATGCGCGCGCCTCGAACGAGGCGGAGAGCGTCGTCGCCGGACGTCCCTCGACGAAGTCGGAATACCGGTACCGCGCGTGCCACCTGTCCTGGCTGCCGACGGGGTACCACGCTTCCTCGATGCGCAGCGAGCCTCCCCGGTGCCGGATCGTCCGCGGCGCGCGCTCGGTCGCCTGGCGCCGGCGGTAGAGGCCCTCGAGGACGAACCGGCCGTCCCGCGCGAGGTGACGGGCGACGGCGCGCAGAGCGCGGCGGCGGTCGGCGATCGAGGTCAGGTGCGAAAAGGGGTCGCCCGGGGCAACCACGAGGTCGAAGCGCTCCCTGAAGGCGAAACGCCGCATGTCGGCCGCGACGAAGCTCGCCCGGGAGGCCGGCCGCCTCCGCGACGCGGCTCGCGCGAGCATCTCGAGCGAGACGTCTATGCCGACGGCCGGCGCATGACGGGCGAGAGCCTCCGTGATGCGTCCCAGTCCCGCGCCCACTTCGAGGATCCGACGGGCGCGCCACCGCCGCGCAACGCCGGTCCAGAAGGAGAGGTGCGAACGGGAGATCGCCTCGAGCTCGTAGAACGGGAGAATGCGTTCGTAATAGCTCCGGACTCGCTCGACGCTTTCCCCTCTCGCCACGTCCGCGGGTATATACCAGCGCCGTGGCGCGGCTTCTGTTCGTGACCGGCACGCCCGCCGACGTGCGGTCGGGCAGCGGCACGTTCGTCGGTATCTCCGTCCTGAAGGCCGCTCTGGAGGGGGCGGGGCACCGCGTCGATCTCCTCGCGCCTTCCCCGGGCCGCCCCACCCTCTCACCCGCGCGCCGGCTGCTGTTCAACCTCGCGATCCGCCGGCGCGCTTCGCAGATCGCACGCGGCGCCGACGCCGTCGTGGGTTTCGACCTCGACGGCGCGTTCCTCGCGCGCGGAGGAGCGCCTCACGTCGCGGCCTTGAAGGGAGTGCTCGCGGAAGAAGCCCGCTTCGAGCGAGGCGCCGCGGCCCTTCGCCTGGGAGCGCAGGCGGCTGTCGAGAGGCTCCACGTGCGCCGCGCCGACCGCGTCCTCGCCACGAGCACGCACTCGGCGCGCTGCATCGTGGAGGACTACGGAATTCCAGCGGAGCGGATCCGGATCGTCCCCGAGCCGATCGACCTCGCCCGATGGGCCGCGCTCCTCGGCGCTCCGACTCCCGACAGCGGAAAGGACTCCATCCTCTGCGTCGCGCACCTCTACCCGCGCAAGAACGTCGCCACGCTGCTCGAGGCCTTCGCGCGCACGGAAACCGACGCCGTGCTGCGGATCGTCGGAACGGGCCCGGAAGAAGGCGCTCTGCGCCGCCGCGTCTCCGTCGGTGATCTCGGGGGGCGCGTTGAGCTCCTGGGGCACGTGCCGTTGGAAAGCCTGGCCGCCGAATACCGGCGGGCGCGCATCTTCTGCCTTCCGTCGCGCCAGGAGGGATTCGGCATCGTCTTTCTCGAAGCCATGGCGGCGGGCCTTCCCATCGTCGCCGCCCGCGCAGCGGCGGTGCCGGAGGTCGTGCTGGACGGCGAGTGCGGGATGCTCGTACCCCCCGAGGACGTTTCGGCATTGAGCGACGCGCTTCGGACGCTCCTCTCCGACGCGGCTCTTCGCCGGCGGCTCGGTGAAGGGGGTCTGCGGCGCGTACGCGGCTACGACGCGGTGAAAGTCGCGGCCCGGTTTCTCGACGCTCTCGGGATCGGAGAGAAAGGCTCCGGGATGCCGGTCAGCTCCCCTCGCGATTCGGCTTGACGGGTCTCACGCGGCGAGACGGCACGGCCGCCGCGCCTTCGAGCTCACGTTTTCTTTTCCAGGGCAGGGCCTTCGTCGTCCAGCCGGAGAGCGTCCTCTGAAAACGTATGCCGCGGCCGCAGCGCGCGCAGCGGACGTTGGCCGTTTCGCCCGGACGATCGGGAACGCATCCGTACAGGATGGAGCCGCATTCGCAACGGAGGGAAGGGTGCGCGTTGTTGTCTTTCATGAAGATGTTCGGTCACGTTAGCGCAGCTCCTCTCGAATTTGGCGGGTCCTCTGTACGATGCGGCGTTTCGCGGCGCGAATCCGGCGCGAAGTCCCTCGAGACTTGCGCCGAACCGTCGCCTTTGCGTCTTCTATCGGCCGACTTCGAGCGGATCTCCGGTGCGATGGTCCTCGATCTGGAAGCGGAGGAACTCGTGGATCGCGGCGAGAGCATCCTTGTCTTTCGTGGCCGCGACGACGCGCGCGCCGTCCGGAAGCTCTTCGTACTTCCACTGTATCGATTCCTTCTTTTTCTTCATGACCGGGACGCCGGGGGGGACCCGGTCGTGAATGAGCATCGGCGCCTGGAAGTTCCCGTCCGAGAACATCCGCGCGATGTGCGAGAGGTGTCCCCGGATGGCCTGCCGGCTCTCCGTGTCGTCGGAGCTGTTCGCAGTGACCTCGATCGAACCGCCGCGTTTCGAGAGCCGGAAGTGGTGCGTCGTCTTCTCGTGATCGAACCCCATGACGTGATCGCCCCGCTCGTCGACTTTCGCATGGTGGTCCGATTCTTTGGCGTGATCCGCCTGCTGACCCGAGGCTCCGCGCGCGGAGAACAAAGCGATACCCGACGCCAGCAGCGCCACCGTGAAGATCCTGGTCGTCATACGTAGCTCCTTTCGATCTGGAAATCTCGTCGATTGGTCCACGGTAGACCCTGGTATCGGTTCGGGAGTCAAGCGGAACGCCCGGCAACTTTCACGCGGCGGGTTCGTACCGGTCAGCACGCAAAGATGAGGTGCCCTCGATGAGACGAATCGTCCTATTGCTGGCGCTCGCCGTGGCGTTCCTTCCCGTCCGCGGACGAGCGTCTGCGGCGCAGCCGGGGAGATCGAACCCGCACGAGAATTTCACGGTCCAGAAGATCGCCGAAGGGGTCTATGCGGTCATCCGCTCGGACCCGCCCGGCCTGATGGTAGACGGCAACTGCGTTCTCATCGTCAACGACGAAGACGTCGTGGTCGTGGACGCGCCGGAGGCTTCCAGAGAGATCCTCGCGGCGCTGCGCAAGATCACGACGAAGCCGGTGCGATACGTGGTCAACACGCACTGGCACGACGACCACGTCCTCGGAAACCGGATCTGGCGCGACGCGTTCCCCGGGGTCGAGTTCATCGCGCACGAGAACACCCGCGCTTACCTTCCCGGACAGGGGCTCGTCAACCGGAGGACCATGCTCCAGGGAGCTCCGCCCTTCGTCGCGCACATGAAGGATCTCCTCGCGCAGAACAAGAGCTTCTCCGGGGCCGAGATGACGCCCGAGGAACGGACGAGCTTCGCGAGCGACATCGCCCTCGTCGATCAGTACCTCGCGGAAGTGCCGTCGATACCGATCGTGCTTCCGACGGTCGGCGTCACCGATCGCGTGCGCCTCTATCGCGGCGAGCGTACGATCGAGATCCTCTCGCTCGGAAGCGGCCACACGGCGGGGGACATCGTGGTGAATCTTCCGAAGGAGCGCATCGCCATCACCGGCGATCTCGTCGTCTACCCCGTCCCTTTCGTCGGGGATCCGCAGTCGCACGTCTCCGAGTGGGCGCCCACCCTCGCGAAACTGCGCGCCCTCTCCCCGGCGATGTACGTCCCGGGCCACGGGCCGGTGCTGCGGGACGACTCCTACGTGCGGCTCCTCGAGGATCTCTTCGGTTCGATCGACCGACAGACCCGCGCGGCGGCCGCTGCCGGCAGGAGCCTCGAGGAAGCCCGCAAGGCAGTGGACCTCGAGGAGCTCCGCCGGCGCTTCGCGGGCGATTCCAGAGTGCGCGACACCCTTTTCCGCAACTACGTCGCGGGCCCCGCCGTCGCCGCGGCTTTCCGCGAAGCCACTGCGCCTCCCGCCCCGGCTCGCCAGTGATCTAATCCCCGACTACCGACTACCGACTACGGGTTCACCGACCATCCGGAGGCCCTCACGAAGCACCTCGGTCCTTC
>DASQJK010000139.1:0-3092 GCA_035631095.1 Thermoanaerobaculia bacterium | reverse complement strand
TCATGAAGGACAAGGTCGGCGGAGAGTTCGACGCGTTCGTCACCGGCGTCGCTTCGTTCGGTCTCTTCGTGACGCTCGCCGATTTTTTCGTGGAGGGGCTGGTGCCGGTCTCGGCACTCGGCAACGATTTCTTCGTGTACGAGGAGAAGCAGCATCGGCTGCGCGGGAGGTCGACCGACATGACGTTTCGGCTGGGCGATTCGTTGCGCGTTCACCTGAAGGAAATCGACGAGATCCGCCGGCGGCTGAACTTCGTGCTGACCGACCAGAAGTCCACCGGCGCGCGGCGGCCGAGGCCCATTCCGGTGGCGGACCTGCCGCCGCGAGCGGCCGCGTCCAAACCTCCTTCGCGCGCGAAGGATTACGGGCGCGGCGCGCGCCGCCGGAGATCGCGATGAAGTCCGCCGCGCTCGCCTGCGTCGCCGCCGTCGCGGTCTTCTTCCTTGCGGCGACCGGCTGCCGCGAGAAGGGCCGCCCCGACCCCAGCGTCCGGATGGCGATCTCCCACGACCGCGAACCGGCGACGCAGGCGGGGCAGCCCGCGGCCGAGGGGTCCGACGCCTCGACGGAAACGACGGCAGCGCAGGGCACCGGCACCGCCGCGCCGAAGGTCCCGACGAGGCTCGAGGTTCCGCCGGAGGTGGTCAAGGCGTGGTCCGGAATCCGGCTGAAGTGGAAAGATTCGTCGAAAGGAAAGGAAGGCACGCTGGACGTTCCTCTGGGAGGCTCGGCGCCCCTTCCCGATTCAGACCTGCAGGTCCGCGCCGACGTCTTTCTTCCCGCGTTCACGATGACGGGCGACGCGATCACGTCGTCATCCATAGAGCCTGAAAATCCGGCAGCGCGCATCGCGGTCGTCGAGAAGGGGAATCCGGTGTTCGAAGGCTGGGTGTTCACCCGGTTTCCCGACGTGCATCCCTTCCAGCATCCCCGCTTCTCGCTCCGGCTCGAGGGAGGCGTGCGGCGGAGCTCGTGAAGGGCTCCGTTTACACGGTCGTCGTCGCGGGGCGGCCCAACGTCGGAAAGTCCGCCCTCTTCAACCGGATGATCCGGCGCCGCCGGTCGATCGTCCACGACCTGCCGGGCATGACGCGCGACGTCCTGGAGGAGGAGGCGACGCTGGACGACGGGAGGACGTTCCGTCTCGTCGACACGGGAGGCTACGACCCGGAGGGCAGAGACGAAATTCCTCGCGAAGTGCGCGACCGCGCCGTCGCGGCGATTCGCGGGGCGGACCTCGTCGTCCTCGTGACGGACGCGTCGGCCGGCGTGCTGCCCGGCGACCGCGCGGCCGCGAAGATCGCGCGGGAGGCGGGAGCGGACACGGTCGTCGCCGCGAACAAGATCGACCGGCGCGAGGGGAGCGAGGGCGAAGTCGAGGCGTGGGAGCTCGGGTTTTCCGAGGTGTACGGCGTCTCGGCGGAGCACAACCTCGGGGTCGACGAGCTTCTCGACGCCATCGGCGCGCGGATGCCGGCGAAGGAGGAGGGCGAAGCCGCCGAGGCGCCGCGCGAGATCGCGCTCGCCGTCATCGGGCGGCCCAACGTGGGGAAGTCTTCCCTCGTGAATGCGCTCGTCGGCGCGGAGCGGACCATCGTGTCGGACGTCGCCGGCACGACGCGCGATTCCGTGGACGTGCGGCTCGAGCACGGCGGCGCGAGGTTCCGGCTCGTCGACACGGCGGGCATCCGGCGCAAGGGCAAGACCGAGCAGGGTCCCGAGGTCCTGTCCGTCGTGCAGGCGCGCAAGCGCATCGAGGAGTGCGACGTCGCGGCCCTCGTCGTCGATGCGGCGTCCGGCGCGGCCGAGCAGGACGCGAAGGTCGCGTCGTACGTGCAGAAGGAAGGCAAGGGGCTGATCCTCGTCGGGAACAAGTGGGACATGGCCGCGGGCGAGGGAGCCGCGAAAAAGTTCGCCGAAAAGCTGCGGGAGGAGATCCGCTTCGCCAACTGGGCGCCGGTGCTCCTGACGTCCGCGAAAACGGGGCGGGGCGTCTCGAAGGTCCTCGACGCGGCGCAGCGGGTGGCCGAGAACCGGAGCCGGCGCATCACGACCGGGGAGCTCAACCGCTCCCTGGGACGCGCGCTGCGCGACCAGCCGCCGCGGACCGCGAAGGGCGGCCGCCTGAAAGTCTTCTACGTCGCGCAGACCGGAGTCCGGCCGCCGCACTTTTCGCTCGTCGCGAGCCGGGCGGAGGCCCTCCACTTCTCCGAGTCCCGCCACATCGAGAACCTCATCCGCGAGATGGCGGACTTCGAGGGGACGCCCATCCGCATCTCCGTGCGCGGAAGGTCGCGGCACGACAAGGGCGAATGACGACAAGCCGCAGCGGTGCGCTAAGATTCGGCGAATGAAATCGGAGCCGGAGCTCTACAAGCCGGCGGAAGCGTGCCGGATCGCCGAGGTGGCTCCGTACGTGCTGCGCTACTGGGAGACGGAATTCCCGGCGCTTTCGGAAGGCAAGGAGAAGGGCGCGGCGCGGCTTTACACCGGCCGCGACGTCAAGATCATCAGCCGTATCCGCGAGCTCCTCTACGACGAGGGCTTCACCGTTGCGGGCGCGAAGAAACGGCTCGAAGCGGAGATCTCGGAGGGGAGATTCGAGGACGGGCTGCAGGCCGCGCCGCCCGCGTCCGAGCAGAAAAAGACGCAGGCGCCTGCCGCGAAAGGATCAACCGCGCCTCCGCCGCCCGTGTCCGAGAGCCAGAACGCGGCTTTTTTGAAAGACAACTCGGGAAGAAGCAAAGCAGCGGAGCATGCGGCGCCGGGCGCTCGCGGGACGGATTTTCCGGAACGAAAACGCGTCCTGAAGGAGCTCCGCGAGATCGCCCGACTCCTCGACCGCCCGGCGCGCCCGCGCTGAAAAGGGCCAGAGCGGTTTGACTCCGCCCGCGACACCTGCTCAAATCCCCGTTTCCTGTTAGCGGTCGGGACGTGGCGCAGTCTGGTAGCGTACCTGAATGGGGTTCAGGGGGTCCCGGGTTCGAATCCCGGCGTCCCGACCAACACCCTCCTTAAGCGGGATCCTCGCGCCGAAGACAGCCCCGCGCTCAGCGTGCGTAGACTTGGGACAGCTTCTTCAGGTAGACGAT
>DASQJK010000138.1:0-7720 GCA_035631095.1 Thermoanaerobaculia bacterium | reverse complement strand
GAGTCCCCGGTTGTGCGCGTAGTCGCGGGAGAAGAACGCGTAGGAAAGGAAGCCGCTCCGGTTGAACCCCGCCTGCACGAGGTAGTCGTCCTCGACCGACTCGAGCAGGAGATAGCGGACGTCGGCCATGTGCCGGCTCTGGCCTTCCACGGCCCTCCATACGCGATCCCGCGGGGGCATCCAGGTGGGAAACGGGATGAAGTCGATCGGGACCGCCCCGCCGGCGGGAGAAGCGGCGACCACCGACGCGACCTTCATCAGGCGCTCGGGCCCGTCGGCGACGACGCGGTATCCGGCGCCGGCGCCGCCGCGCCCCGGATCCGTCAGGAGCACGCCCGCGCCGAGGATCGAGCCCTCGCGGTCGGTGTCGAGGTAGATCTGCTTCAGTATGGGGCGGTTGGAAGGGGCGGGAAGAGACTTGGAGATCTCCGCCTGCCAGCGGCCGGAGAGATCGAGCGCAGCCGGTCCGGCGGCTACGGCAGGCGTCGGCTCGAGCGCCGGATCCGTCGTCCGCCGCGCGGAGCGCACGACGACGAACGCGATCAAAACGAGGACCGCGATCCCCGCTCCGACGAGTGCCGGAGTGACGCGGGTCTGCGGAGGCGCAGGCCGGGGCGGCGGCTCGTTGCGCGGACGGTGAGGCGCCTCCGGGACCGGTTCAGGCGCGGCAGCCGCGGCCGGAGCCTCCGGTGCGGGGGAGTCGGCGATCGGCTCGCCGGGATGCAGGTCGTCGGCAACGGGCTCGAGGCGCACCGTTTCCCGCTCCGAAGGCGGCACGCTCTCCGAAGGAGGCACGACGCGGTCGAACGGACGGGAGCAACGCAGGCATGCCTCGGTCGGGATCTGCGTGAACCCGCACTTGGGGCAAGTGACCCAATCCATTTTTTCCAAATCAGTTTAGCAGCCAAAGAGCGGAAAAGTCGGCGGGATCCGCTACCGACTACAGACTACCGACTACCGACTACCGACTACGGACCAACCACCCGCTTCAGATCTCGGTAAAAAAGAACCGGTCGAGCACGTTCAGGTTCTTCCGGTCGAACCCGGGGTCCATCAGCCAGAGTGCGCCCGCGATCGACGAGGCGAGCGAGTTGCCGTCCTGCGGGGTGAAGCAGAAGCCGACGACTTCGCGGTCGCCGTTGACCGTGATCGTCGGCGCCGCGACGACCGCCTGCGACAGGATCCGACCGTAATAGCCGTGGTCGCGTCCGAACGAAAAAATCTGGTTCGAGGAGCGCTTCTCGGTGATCGCGATGCGGCGGTTGTTGCGCAGCCTCTCCATCACCTGCTGCTTGGAGATCGGCGTTCCGAACGAGAGGTCGAACCACAGAGAGTGCATGTACTGGGTGTTCAACTTCATCGCCGAAGAAAAGAGCCGCGGTTTCCAGCCCAGCGTTTCGAGGAGCCTCGACGCGTCGCGCGCGTGATGGGTCCCGTACTGCGCGTCGTCGTGCTTGCCCGCGGACGGCGCGGGCGCGAAGGAGGAGTCCTGCGAGACGTCGTTCGCCCGGCGCATGCAGACGAACCGTCCCTGCTCGAGGGCCGAACCGTGATCGTCGTTCTCCGACAACGTCTTCACCAGCGCGGCGATGTTGTGCGTATTGCAGGAGACGACCTGCAGGAACCGGTCGGAGCCGGGCACGAGCGCCTCGTCGTTGATGCCCATCGCATACGGTTTCCCGAACCCGAACTCGCTGCCCTGCGCGAGAAACCCGCGGGGACCGGAAAGGGTCTCGTAGACTTTCTTGTTCTCGTTTCCAGCGGGCGTGCAGTCGATGATGACCGTCGCCCGTTCGAGCGCCTCGCCCGCTTCGTAGTCCACCTTGTGGCCCAGCGCCTCGAAATCGGTGACCTTGTCGGAGTCGACCGCGAGCTTCGCGCCGCGCTGCAGCAGGTGGTTCACCTTCGCGCGCTCCGTCGTCATCGGAGTCCGCTTGTGGAAGGTGATTTCGTCGATGCCGAGGTATTTCTTGAAATCGGCGAAGAGGCCGATCAACGGCTCGCCGATGGTCCCCGTTCCGACGACGTGTACGATCTTGCTCATGGGCCCGTTCCTGTTTCGCCGCCGCGGCTTGCGGCGGGAGGCCGGAAGAATACGATGAAGCGCGATTTTCACCAATGATGTGCGAGTCATGAGCGAGAAGATCGTTTCCGTCGTCTTCGCAGGCCCCGCCGGACGG
Source organism: Thermoanaerobaculia bacterium (assembly GCA_035631095.1). Lineage (GTDB taxonomy): Bacteria > Acidobacteriota > Thermoanaerobaculia > UBA5066 > Gp7-AA6 > JALYUA01. The sequence goes on along the minus strand of DASQJK010000138.1, from coordinate 5,540 downwards.
CTGGAAGGGCTCTGGAAGGACCCGACTCCTCCTGCCCGCGGCTCCGCGGTTTTCGCTCATCCCCACCCGCGCGGCGGAGGAACGCTGCACAGCAAGGTCGTCTACCGCGCCTCCCGCGCGCTCGCGGCGGCTGGTTTCGGAACCCTCCGCTTCAACTTCCGCGGAGTGGGGGCTTCGGAAGGCGTGTTCGACGAGGGCCGCGGGGAGACGGACGACGTGCGCGCCGCGCTCGACGAGGCGGTGCGCCGCGGCGGATTGCCTCTCGTCGCGGGAGGTTTCTCGTTCGGGTCAGCGGCGGCGCTTCGCGCGAGCGCGGCGGATCCCCGTGTCGCGGCATTCGTGGGCGTGGGGCTCCCCGTCGCGACGGAGTCGGTTTTCGGCGTCGAGGTCCCGAAGGTGCCCGCGCTCTTCGTCGTCGGAGAGGAGGACACCTATGGGCCTCCCGAAAGACTCCGCTCCTTTCTGGGGGGGCGCGCGAGCATGACGGTGATCCCGGGTGCGGACCACTTCTTCGCGGGGCACCTCGAAGAGCTCGAGACCGTCATCGCGGAGTTCCTCGCGAAGCTTCCGGCGTCTCTCGAGGCGGTGGTTCGATGAGCGGGGCCGGAGGATCTCTCACGCCGGAGGCTCGCCGTGAGCTCCTCGATCTCGCCCGCCGGTCGATCGAGGGTTACTTCCGCCGCGAGCCGCTTCCCCGTCTCGCGTCGGACCGCGCGGAGACGTTCGGCGAACCGAGGGCGCTGTTCGTCACGCTCCGAAAGCGGGGGGAGCTTCGCGGCTGCATCGGCACGCTCGCCCCCGACGGCGACCTCGGTCGAACCGTGCCGCGTTTCGCGCGGCGCGCCGCCCTCGACGATCCGCGGTTCGGTCCGCTCGATCCCGAAGAGCTCGCGGAATGCGAGATCGAGATCTCCGTCCTCACGCCGCCGCAGCCGGTGGCCTCGGTCGAGGAGATCGAAGTCGGACGCGACGGCCTCATCCTGGAGCTCGCCGGCCGAAGCGGCCTTCTGCTCCCGCAGGTGGCGACCGAGTGGGGCTTCGACCGCGAGCGGTTCCTCCAGGAGGTGTCGCGCAAGGCCGGGCTCTTCGAGGATGCATGGCGCGATCCTTCCGCGAAGCTCTGGCGCTTTCAGGCGGAGGTATTTTCGGAGGGTGACGCGCCGAGCCGCGCGGAATAGAGGACGAGCGCCGCGGCGACCGCCGCGTTCAGCGAATCGACGGGCTCGCGCATCGGGATCGTCAGACGCCGGTCGAGGTAGCGGTAGGCGCCCGCCGGCAGCCCCGTTCCCTCCGATCCCACCACGAGAACCGACGCCTGCGCGAGCGGAAAGCGGAACGGATCCTCGCCTCCGTCCGCGACCGCGCCGGCTACGGAACGCCCGGCGGCTTTGGCTTCCGACGCGAACGGCTCGAACGAGACGCGGCCGGAGACGGGGATCCGGAGCACGCTTCCGGCGCTCGCGCGCACCGAGCGCGGGTGGAAGAAGTCGGCGGAGCCGGGAGCCGCGGCGACTCCGGCCGCCCCGGCGGCTTCCGCGACGCGGACGATCGCGCCGAGGTTGCCCGGGTCCTGGATTCCGAAGAGGAAGACGACGGGCCCCGGACGGCCGAGGATCTCGGCCACCGGGACGTCGCGCCGCCGCGCGACAGCGAGGAGATGCTGGGGCGTCGAGGAGTCCGCGATCCGCTCGAGCACGGCTCGGGAGACGAGCCGCGGGCGCGCCGCCGCCAGGGCGGCGAGCCGTCCCGGACGGACGCTCGCGTCGTGGAGGAGATGATCGAGCGGGATGCCGGCGGCGACTGCCTCGAGAATCGGCTTTTCGCCCTCGATCAGGAAGTGCGTTCGCGCGTCGATCGCCCGGGTGATCTCCCGCACGACGGGGTTGGACGGAGACTCGATTCCGGCCACGTTCCGCATGCTATAACCCGCGCGATGCGCTCGTGGCGCGAAAGGCTCGTCGCCGCCGTGGAGCTCGAGAGCGCCTCGCCCGGGTCCCCTCTCGCCGCGCTCTGGACGTTCCCCGCCATGATCGGCTCCGCGTTCCTCGTCTCGTGGGGCGCGGAAGCCGCGGAGTTCCTGATGTCCCAGGGGCTCGCGCTCGCCGTGCTGGCACTCGTGCAGACGATGCCGGAGTTCGCCGTCGAGGCGGTGATCGCCTGGAAGGCGGGGAAGGACCCGAGCATGGTCCACCTCGCGATCGCAAACTTCACCGGGAGCCTGCGGCTGCTCACCGGACTCGGCTGGCCGATGATCTACGGCGTCGCGGCGTTCTTCTCCCGCCGGAAGGGACGCAGGCTGGGCCGCATCGTGCTCGCCGACGACCACGCCGTCGAGGTTCTCGGCCTTCTGCCTCCTCTCGCCTATTTCGTCGTCGTCTGGGCGAAGTCGAACCTCTCTCTCATCGATTCCGCCGTTCTCGCCGCGACCTACGTCGCCTACCTCGCGGTGCTGCTCCGGATGCCGCCTCGCGACGAGCTTCCCGAAGAGGACGGGGAGCTGCCCCGCGTTTCCCGCTGGGCGCTTTCGTACACGGGATGGAAGAGGTGGGCGGCCGTCATGGCTCTGCTCGGCGGCGGGGGAGCGGTCATCTACTTCGTGGCGGAGCCGTTCCTGACTTCGATGATGGCCCTCGCAGCGACGTTCGGAATGTCCCAGTTCGTTTTCATCCAGTGGGTCGCGCCGTTCCTGTCCGAGTTTCCGGAGAAAACGTCCGCCTTCGCGTGGGCGAAGAGGATCAGCCGGGCGCCGGTGGCGCTTCTCAACATGGTCTCCTCGAACATCAACCAGTGGGGCATCCTCTCGGGGCTTCTCGCGGTCATTTACTGCGTCAGCCACGGCTCCACGGAACCGCTTCCCTTCGACGACTTTCAGCGGCACGAGATCCTGCTTACGATCGTCCAGGCTTTTCTCGGGTGGCTCTTCCTGGCTTCGATGAGCTTCGAAGCGTACGAAGCCGCGGGGCTGTTCATCCTCTGGCTGATCCAGTTCCTCATTCCCTCGACGCGCGACGTCATGGTTTTTGTGTATGTTTCGTGGATCGTGGTGGAGCTGATCCTGCTCGGAACGGGGAGAAAGAAGCTTCTCGCCTTCGGGGCATTCCAGCGGTCATGGCGCGCTCGCCGGTCGTGAGCCCGATTCGGCTGTCGCGGCGGGTCGCGGAGCTCGCGCCGTCCTCGACGGCCGCCGCCGGCAAGGCCGCGAAGGCGCTCGCCGCCAGCGGAGTCGACGTCGTCGACTTCGGAATCGGAGAGCCTGACTTCCCGACTCCCGACTTCGTGGGAGCCGCGGGCGTCGCCGCCATCCGCGCGGGACTCACGAAATACACGGACGTGGCGGGCGACCCCGCGCTTCGCGACCTCATCGCCGAAAAATACCGGCGCGAGCAGGGAGCCGACTGCTGGCGCGAGAACGTAGTGGTGACGGCGGGCGCGAAGCAGGCCGTCTTCAACGCGTGTCAGGTCCTCTTCGACCCGGGCGACGAAGTCGCCGTCTTCTCGCCCTATTGGGTTTCGTTCCCCGAGATGATCCGGCTCGCCGGCGCCAGGCCCGTGTTCGTCAAGACGCGCCTCGAAGACGGGTGGAAGCCCACCGCCGACCTTCTCGAGGCGCAAGGGGGCGCCGGCATCCGGGGCGTGATCCTCAACTCACCCAACAACCCCACGGGCGCGGTCGTGAGCCGCAAGGCGCTCGAGGCGATCCTCGATTGGTGCGCCTCGCGAGACGCCGTCCTGATCTTCGACGAGACGTATGACCGCTTCCTCTACGACGGCCGCACGCACGTGTCTGCGGCGGCGTTCTGGTCGAAGCACGCGGACCGGATCGTGGTGACGGGCGCCGCGTCGAAGACATACGCAATGACGGGATGGCGGCTCGGATGGACCCTCGCACCGAAGGGCGTGATCGCCGCGATGTCCTCCTACCAGAGCCACTCGACGTCGAACGCCTCATCGATCTCTCAGGAGGCAGGCTCGGTGGCGCTTCGCGAGATCGCGCGCTCGAACGAATCGGTCGCGGACATGCTCGCGCAGTACGTGCGGCGCCGGGACGTGATGCTCTCAGGCCTCGCGGCGATACCGGGCCTCTCGATCTCCGGCCCGGAAGGAGCCTTCTACGCCTTCCCCCGCGTGCGCGCGCTCTACGGCCGAAAAGGAGTTTCGGGCTCGGCCGAGTTCTGCCGTCGTCTCCTCGAGGAGGCAAAGATCGCAACCGTCCCGGGCGACGCCTTCGGCGACGACGACTGCATCCGCCTCTCGTTCGCGACCTCCGTGGAGAGGATCACGGAGGGCATGCGGCGCTTCAGCGACTGGGCGCGATAAGCCGCGACGCCTTCTCCTCTCCCCCGCGCGCGGGAGAGAGGTTGGGTGAGGGGGCGTGTTCTCTAGATCTGTTCTGGCTCCGGGTAAACCACGGGTGCCGGCCGCTCCACGGCCGGAAGCGGCTCGGTGACCGCGTTCCTGAGCGCGTTTCTCCGTTCCTCTTCCGTGCGGTCGTAGAGCGACAGGAGCGATCCCCACGCGCCGATCTTCGCTGCCGGGATGGCGAGCAGCGACAACGCGAGGAGAAGGAGGTTGACCGCGACGGCCACGCCGCTCGGGGTGTGCTGCGCCCACGCGGCGCTGAGGAGCACGATCAGGACCGCGACGCCGGCGGCCGACCAGAAGAGCAGAATGGCGATCCCCTGGAGCCAGCGGCCGCGCAGCCGCCGCCGCGCGTCGCGAAAAGCCCGCAGCGCACCGATCCCGGGCGACGCCCTGCGCGCCGCTTTCGCGAGCGCCCCGAGGAGAGCGACCCCCGCGAGGAGCAACGCCCCCACGAGGAAACTCACCGTTCCCCACACCATGCGGCCCGCCGTGTGTGGCGGTGCGTCCTGAAAGATCGCCTTTCCCGCCGCGCCCATGATTCCCCCCCAGATGCCGAGCAGGATCGCCGCCAGGATCGCGGCGAGCGCGAAGCATTTCGCGTTGTGCGCGAAGTGCCGGCGCGACGCGCTCCAGAACTGCGTCGGATCGGAAGGCTCGCGTCCAACGGTCTCGACGATCCCTCCCGTGTAGAAGATCTGGAGGAGCAGCCCCGCGATCGCCATCCAGAGGGTCGCGTTCGTCCACCCCGCTACGGCCGAGGATTTTTCGCGGACAAAATCGAGCAGGTCCTCGGCAGCCTTCGTCGCGTCGTTGCGCAGCAGATGGTCTCCGGCGAGCCGGCCGCCGATCTCATCGCGCAATGCCGGACGCAGCGGCGAGGCGGCGGCGCCGCCGAGCGCCGCAGCGGACGCGGCCAGCAGCAGAAGCAGGCGCCACCGGCGCAATGCTCCGAATCCCGCGCCGACGAGGCCGCGATCACTCTTCACGGCAACGCCCCGACAATTTCGGTGAACAGCGCGGAGAGCCCCGCCGCCCACCCGAGATACTTGCGCGCCGCCGCGACGCTTCGCGTGTCCGCGCTTTTCTCGCCACCGCGCAGTACCAGCGAGTCGTTCAGGCGGTTGGCGTCCCAGGGGTTCTTGCGGTCGGGGTCGACCGCCGCCCATGCGAGCGGCGAA
>DASQJK010000137.1:0-11076 GCA_035631095.1 Thermoanaerobaculia bacterium | reverse complement strand
AAGCGTCCGATGCGGGAAAAAGCGCTCATGTCGGTCTTCCTCTTCATCGCGAGCTCCCGGTGGCGCCGCCCGAAGCGGCCGGCTTCGGCGTGTCGGGCTTGGCCTCGGCCTTCGGCTCGATCACGAGGACTGTCCGGTTCGTGGGCGCGAGGTACTCGCGGGCGGTTTTCTGGATCATCTCCGGAGTCACCTTCCGGAACTGTTCTTCGACGTGGTTGATCATGTCCGGCTTGTCGTAGAAGAGCGCGAAGCTCGCGAGCAGGTCCGCGCGTCCGAACCCGAAAAGGCCCTCGATGTTGTCGTAGTAGTTGGAGCGCATCTTGACGAGCGCCCGGTCGAGCGTCGCCTTGTCGACCGGCGCGTTGCGCAGCTTCTCGATCTCCTCGTCGATGACCTTGAGGATCTGGTCTGCCGACTTGTCCTTGTCGTAGAAGAGCGACCCGACGAAGAGCGTCGGGCCCTCGACGTTGAACATGTTGCCGAGACCCGGATTGATCCCGCCGGTCACGTCGCCGGTCAGCCCGGCGCGCTGCACGAGGGCCTGGTAGAGGCGGCTGTCCTTGCCCGAGATCAGGATCTCTTCCAGGAGTCCCATCGCGTAGTACTCGGGAGTGTTCGTCTTCGGCGTGTGGTACGCGAAGGCGAGCGCCGGCTTCGTGGCCAGCTTGTCGTCCTTCGTCGCGCGCTTCTCCTTCTCCTGTTTCGGCTCGGAGATGTCGGGGAGCGTCGGCTTCGGAGGCGAAGGGATCTTCCCGAAGAGCTCCTTGATCCTGGCGAGGGTCGGAGCGGACTCGAAGTCGCCTGTGACCACGAGCACGGCGTTGCTCGGCACGTAGTAGGTCTTGAAGAACTTGTCGACGTCCGCGAGCGTCGCGGCGTCGAGGTCCTTCAGGTCGCCGTAGAAGTTGTGCGCGTTGTGCCAGTTCGTGTTCGCGTACTGGGGCATGTCGAGCCACGGGAATCCGCCGTACGGCCGGTTCAGCACGTTGACCCGCACCTCGCTCTTGACGACCCCCTGCTGGTTGGTCAGGTTGTCCTGCGTGATCGCGAGGCCCTTCATGCGGTCAGCCTCCGCCCAGAGCGCGGTCTCGAGCGCGTTCGACGGAACGATCTCGAAGTAGTTGGTGAAGTCGAAGCGGGTGGACCCGTTCAGGACTCCCCCGTTGCTCTGGACGAGCTTGATGAACTCCATCTTGCCGAGGTTCTCGGACCCCTGGAACATCATGTGCTCGAAGAGGTGGGCGAACCCGGTTCGATCGCGAGGCTCGATGCGGAACCCGATGTTGTAGTAGACGGCGACGACGGCCTTCGGCGCGGTTGTGTCCTTCGAGAGCACGACCTTAAGTCCGTTGTCGAGCTTGTGGTATTCCACGGGAACGGTGAACGACGCTTTGCCGGCGGCGGGCGCGGGTGCCGCGACCGCTCCGGCGGAGATGAGACAGAGGGCCGCCGCGGCGGCGAACCCGGAACGAAGCTTCATGTGACCTCCCTGACGAAGAAAAACGATCAATGCAGGACGGTGAGTTTATTTCGAGGAAGGAGGGGCCCGCAGGCGTTTTTCGCCCGCTCTGGTGGCTTCCCGGCGCCCACCTCCAGACGGTGTGGCGAACCGTCACACATCGGCGGCCGCTCGTGCCGGTCCGCCGCGAGCGGCTGGAGACTCCGGACGGCGACGAGCTCTGGATCGACCATGTGGACGGGCCGGCGGGCTCGCCCCGGCTTCTGATCCTCCACGGCCTCGAGGGAAGCTCCTTTTCCGTCTATGCGCAGGGGCTGCTCGGCGCCGCCCGGCGCCTCGGCTGGAGGGCCTCGGCCCTGAACTTCCGCTCCTGCGCCCGGGATCCGGCTTTCCCCGCCCGCTGGATCCCGAACCTCCGCGCGCGGCTCTACCACTCGGGGGAGACGAGCGATCTCGCGTTCGTCGTCTCGCGGCTCGCCTCCCGAGACGACGCTCCGTTCTTAGCCGCCGGCGTGTCGCTCGGCGGCAACGTGCTTCTCAAATGGCTCGGGGAGAACCCGGGGCAGCGGTCCATCTCCGCCGCGGCGGCGGTCTCCGTTCCGTACGACCTCGGCGCAGGAGGGCGGTACATGGAATCAGGGCTCGGGCCGCGCTACGTCGCCCACCTGCTGCGCACGCTGAAGCTCAAGGCGGCCGACCACGTCCGGCGGTTTGCGGAGGCCGCGGAGCGGATCGACCTTCCGCGGGCGCTTCGAGCGGGCTCGTTCTACGAGTTTGACGACGCGGCCACGGCGCCGCTGCACGGCTTCGCGGGAGCGCGGGACTATTACGCGCGCTCGAGCTCGCTGCGATTCGTCGGGAAGATCGCGACGCCGACGCTCGCCATTTCGTCGGACGACGATCCGTTCCTGCCGGCGAGCGTTCTCGACGCGGTAGAGGCGGAGAAGTCGCCGGCGGTGACTCTGTGGCGGACGAAGCGGGGAGGGCACGTCGGGTTCGTCGGAGGGGGACTGAAGCCGAGGCACTGGGCGGAGGAGGCGGTGATGGGGTGGTTCGCGCGCCGGGAATCCCCCTCACCCAGCCTCTCCCCCGCCCGCGGGGGAGAGGAGTAACGCCTCGCGGCGTAGTGTCAGTCGGGGACCGAATCCGCCTCCACCACCGCGCCGCGCGCGACCACGATCTTGTCGCGGATGAGCGCGTTCTTGCCGACGGTCGTGATCCCCAGGCCGGCGCCGGACTTTTCGATGTGGCCGACCCGGGCCGCCTTGCCGATCCGCACGAGCTTGTCGACGACCGCGCGCTCCACCCTCGCTCCGGCTTCGATGCGCGCGTCGGTCAACACGACCGATTCCCGCACGACGGCCTTCGGGCCGATGTAGACCCCCGGCGAAAGAACGCTTCGCTCGATCACCGCTCCCGGCGAGATCACGCATCCGTCCGTCACCATGCTGTCCTTGATCGACGCCCCTTCGCGGGTCACGACGGGAGGCCGCTCTTCGGATCGCGTGTGGACGATCCACGTGCGGTCGTTCAAGTCGAGGGGCGGCGGGTCTTCGAGCAGATCCATCTGGGATTCCCAGTACGCCTCGATGGTTCCCACGTCGACCCAGTAGCCCTCGAAGGGGTACGCGTACGCCTTCATCCCCGAGGCGACCATCCGCGGGATGACGTCCTTGCCGAAGTCGTGCGACGAGTCGCGGCGGCGGTTGTCGTCCGTCAGCACCTGGGAAAGCATCGCCCGCCCGAACACGTAGATGCCCATCGAGGCGAGAGTGCCGGGCGGATCGGCCGGCTTCTCGATGAAGGTTGTGATCCGCCCCGCGTCGGCGGGGTCGGTGGCGAGGATGCCCATGCGCGTCGCCTCGTCCCGAGTGACGTTGAGCGTCGCGATCGTGACGTCCGCCTGCCGCTCGAGGTGGAAGCGGATGAGCGGGTCGTAATTCATCTTGTAGATGTGGTCGCCCGAGAGAACGAGGACGATGTCGGGCTGCCCCCGCTCGACGAAGGAGAGGTTCTGCGAGATCGCGTCGGCGGTGCCCTTGTACCAATCGGTGACCATGCGGCCGCGGTACGGCTGGTAGATCTGCACCCCACCGGTGAACCCTCGGTCGAGGTCCCACGGCCGGCCCGCCCCGATGTGCTCGTTCAAGGAGTGCGGCCGGTACTGGGTAAGGATCATCACGTCCGTGATCCCGGAGTTCACGCAGTTGGAGAGCGTGAAGTCGATGATCCGGTACTTGCCCGCGAACGGCACCGCCGGCTTCGCGCGCTTGTCGGTGAGAACGCCGAGCCTGGATCCCTCTCCGCCGGCGAGGATCACCGCGCGCGTTTTCATCGAGCTACGGCGCCGTCGCCCGGAGACCGCGGGCCTTCTCGTAGAGCGCCGCATACCGCGCCGCCGAGCGGTTCCACGAGAAGTCGCTGCGCATCCCGCGCGTCTGAAGCTCGGACCATCGCGCGGGCTGAGAGTACACCCGCAGCATCCGCTCCAACGCGTCCCACAGCGACGGCGGAGACTCCTCGTCGAACAGGATGCCCGTACCCCCGGGATCTCCCGCGTCGACGATCGTGTCGGCGAGCCCGCCCGTGCGTCTCGCGACGGGCACGGTCCCATAGCGCATTGCGATCATCTGCGTGAGGCCGCAGGGCTCGTAGCGGGACGGGATCAACAGCGCGTCCGCGCCGGCGTAGATGCGCCGCGCATACGCGCCGTCGAAGCGGAAACGGACGCTGGCCGTTCCGGGGTTCCTCTGCTCGATCTGCGCGTACTCCTGCTCGAGGGAGTGCTCGCCCGTGCCGAGCATCACGAACTGCCCGCCTCCTTCCACCCAGCGGCGGACCGGCCCGGCGGCGACGTCGAGCCCTTTCTGCCAGTCGAGGCGCGAGACCACGCCGACCAGCGGGACGTCGGAGCGCTTTTCGAGGCCCGCCTCCTCCTGGAGCGCCGCCTTGTTGTCGCCGCGCCGTTCGAGCGTCTCGAGGTCGTAGCGCGCGGCGATCGCGTCGTCTCTTGCCGGATCCCACGAGCGCGTGTCGAGGCCGTTCAGGATCCCCGTCAGCCGGTCGGCTCGCGAGCGGAGGAGTCCGTCGAGTCCGTGGCCGTAGTCGGGAGTGAGGATCTCGCGCGCATACGTCGGCGATACGGTAGTGACCTCGTCCGCCGCGAGGATCCCGAGCGCCAGCAGGGAATCGCGGTGCGACGGAGGGAGCGCGCCGATCGCCGCGGCGGCGGGCAGGAAGTACTCGCCGAGCGCGCGCCCCGCTCCCTGGCCGGAGTAAGGAAGGTTGTGAATCGTGAGGACGGTCCCGGCGGAGCGGAAGTACGGATTGGCGCGCCCCTCCGCGCCGATCCAGTAAACCGCCGCGGACGCGTGGAAGTCGTGGGCGTGGATCACGTCGGGTTGAAAGCCGAGCGCCTGCGCGGCCCAGAGGCTCGCGAGGGAGAAAAACACGAACTTCGGGCCGTCCTCCGCGATCCCGGAACCGTAGATGGATCCGTTTCTGGGGATCGGCGGCCCGGTGATCAGCCAGAAGGGGACGCCGGCGACGTCCGTCGTGAAGATGTCGGCCGTCTGATCGCCGCCGGCGCGCCGCACGGCAACCGACGCCGCACGCTCGGGCTTCCAGCGCGCCCAGTCGATCGCGCCGTAGCCGGGGATCGCGACCCTCACGTCGTGCCCTGCAGCGATGAGTGCCGCGGGGAGCGATCCCGCGACGTCGCCCAAGCCGCCGACTTTGACGAGAGGGGATGCTTCCGCTGAGAGGAAGAGGATCTTCAAGGCGGGATCTCGCGATCTCGCGATCTCATGATCTCGCGATCGCCTCCGCGCCGCGAGTCAGGAAGCCCGCGGCGTCGCGGCCGGAGTCACCGCGGGGCGCGGAGTCCTCTTTGTGGTCCTCTTCGCTTTCTTCGTCATCGCTTTCGACGGAGTCGGAGCCGGAGTCGCTGCGGGTGAGACCGCCGCCGCTCGGGTCGGGGCGGGACTGACGCCCGGCGTCGCGCCGGGTGTGGGGACCGTGACGGTCTCGACCGTCTTGACGCGGCCTCTCGGAGACTCTTCCGTGGGCTGCGGAGGCGGGCCGGGCGCGAAGCGGTTTCCGTCCATCGGCGCAGGAGGGTGAACGCCCGGCGCGGGACCGGCGCCGGGGTTTGCGCGCAGCGGTCCCTCCGCGGGGCGATCCGGCGCGGGCGAGTGTTGGGCGAGGGCGACCGCAGACGCGCAGGCGAAGCTGACGACGGCGAGCGTCGGGACCGTTCTCACGGGGGACCTCCTACAACGTTGCTGCGGGGAGATTAGCAGGCGCGGCGGTCAGCGCGGGAGCGGAGTCGGGGCCCCCGGCGACGGACTCGGCTGCCGCTGCGCCGCACGAGCCCGCGCAGGAGTTCTGCTTCGCGCACGGCGCCCGGGTGTGGGAGTGGGCGTTCGGGCTGGAGCTCCGGGAGTCGAGGTGACGCCGGGCGTGCGCCGCCGCGAAAGGACCTCGCCCGGCTCGGCCGTCGCGGTCGTCGGCGGAGGGCCCGGCTGGAAGCGCGATCCGTCCGACGGGGCGGGCGGATGGACCCCGGGAGCGACGCCCGGCGGAGGCGGAGCGCCGACCATGCGCGGGCCTTCGGCCGGTCCGGACGGGGCGGGGGAGTGCTGGGCGAAGAGGGCTGCCGCGCTCAGAAGCACCCAACCTACGAGCACCAACGATCTTCGGGGCACGCCTCTCTCCTTGAAAGACGCGTGCCAGAGAGGGACCCCCTCACCGAGTTGCTACGAAGCTTTTTTCAGCGCGGGCGCCGCGTGCGCCAGCGGGTTCGTCTCCGCGAAAAGGAACGACAGCTCGTCCGTCAGGTCTTCGATCTGCTTGCCGATAGGCGTCGCTCCCCGCGAGTGGCCCGCCTTCGTGTCGTAGTGGAGGATGACGGGGCGGTCCGACGCCGTGGACGCCTGGAGGAGCGCCGTCATCTTGCGCGCGTGGAGCGGCGCGACGCGAGTGTCGGAGTCGCCCGTGATGAAGAGCACCGCCGGATACTTCGTTCCCGCCTTCACGCGGTGGTACGGCGAGTACGCGTAGATGTAGGGGAACTGGTCCGGGTTGTCGGCGGAGCCGTACTCCGGCACCCAGAAGCCGGCCACGAGGAACTTGTGGTACCGCACCATGTCGAGGAGCGGATAGGAACAGACGACGGCGGCGAAGAGCTCGGGCCGCTGTGTCAAGGCGGCGCCGACGAGGAGACCGCCGTTCGATCCTCCGGAGATCGCGAGCCGCCCCGGCGACGTGTAGCCCTGCTTGACCAGCCACTCCGCCGCGCCGATGAAGTCGTCGAACACGTTCTGCTTGCGGTCGAGCATCCCCGCCTTGTGCCACGCCTCGCCGAACTCGTTTCCGCCGCGAAGATTGGGCAGCGCGTACACGCCGCCGTTCTCGACCCACACGGCCGCGCGGGCGGAGAAGCCGGGCGTCTGTGACAGGTTGAAGCCGCCGTATCCGGTCAGGAGCGCCGGATGCGAGCCGTCGAGCTTCATGCCCTTCCTGTGGACGACGAACATCGGGATCATCGTCCCGTCCTTGGACGCATACTTCACCTGTTTGACTTCGAAGTCGCCGCTCTTGATTGGAACGGACTCCTTCGACCAGATCGACCGAGTCCCCTTCGAGACGTCGTAGCGGTAGATCGTGGGCGGCGTCACGAAGGAGTTGAACGTGAAGAACGCCTCGGGGGAGCCCCACCGGCCGCGGACTCCCGAAAGCGTTCCGACCTCGGGAAACGAGATCTCGCCTTGCTGCTTCCCGTCCGCGTCGAAAATGCGCACCTTCGACTGGACGTTCTCGAGATAGCGGACGAACACCTTGCCTCCGGCCGCCGCGTATCCGTCGATGGCGGACTCGCGCGCCGGCACGATCTCCTTCCAGTTCTCCTTCGCCGGGTTCTTGAGGTCGATGGCGAGGACGCGGCCGTTGGGCGCCTGCCAGTTCGTCTCGACGAAGAGGCGGTCCCCGGCCAGGCGCGGCTGGAAACGGGCCTCGACGTCGTTCACAACGGTCACGATCCGTCCTCCCGCCGTGACGTTCTGGACGTAGATCTCCGACTTCGTCGCGGCTGATCCGTGCGACACGACCATCAGGAGCCAGTGGCCGTCGTCGGAGAGCGTTGCGGAGAGTCCCTTGTCGGGGCCGTAGCCGTCTCCGAAGAGCTTCTTGTCCTGGGCGGCGTCGGTACCGAACGCGTGGAGGTAGACGTGCGGCCCTTCCTTTTCGAGCCGCGAGAAGTACACCGCCTTCTTGTCGGGAGTGACCGAGATGCCCTGGTACCGCGCGCGCGGCAGCGTGTCCTCGAGATCCCTGCCCGTGTCGACGTTGCGGAAGTGCACGGTGTTCTCGTCCTCGCCGCCTTGCTGCACGCCGTAGGCGATCATCGTTCCGTCTTCGGTGACGTCGAGCAGGTTCACGGAGGTCCGGTGGTCCGGCGAGAGCGGATGCGGGTCGACGAGCACTTCGTCCTTGCCGGTGGCGCCCCTGCGCACGTAGAGGATTGCGAGGTCCTGGTCCGCGAGCCGCTTGAAGAAGAAGTAGCGGCCGGCGTACAGGGACGGGCTCTGTGTGACATCGACCTTTAGCAGCTCGGAGAGCCTCTTGCGAACGCCTTCGCGGCCGGGCAGAGATTTCAGGAAAGCTTCCGAGTACTGGTTCTGCTGGTCGATCCAGGCCCGCGTCTCGGGTGACTTCTGGTCCTCGAGCCACCGGTACGGGTCCGGCACGGTGACGGAGCCGTAGACGTCCTTCGCTTCGTCCGTCCGCGTGCCGGGGGCTTTTCCGGCGGACTGTCCGGAGGAGGAGAGCGGGAAGGCGAGCAGAACAAGCAAGAAAAAGAAGTACAGACGGCGCATGGACGCCTCCTTTTAGCGGAGCCGGGCTAGAAACCGCTTCTCACGGTCATCGCGTCGGCGCCCGGCTCCGAAATCCGAGAGTCTAAAGGCAACGCGGCTGGGTTAGGGGGGATCCGTTTTCAGCGAATCGAGGTGACCACGCCATTTTCAAAAATCACGCTCTTGCCGACGTCGCGGTACGTCCACGTCTCGCGCTTCACGCCGGACTCGAGAGTTTCGGAACTGGTCTCCGTCGGCGCGCCGAGGAGGGCCCGGACCTGGTCGGGGGTCATGTTCTCGGTGACTCCGGCGCCGGGCGCCGCCGCATCCGACGCCGCCTGCGCGCCGGTCGTCTCGGCGCTCCGCGACGAGCTCTCGGCCGCGGCTTTCCGCGCGCGCTCGAGAGGCGTCGATGCGGATCCGTCCTCGCTCCTCGTCTGGAGAAGGTTCTTCGAGCTGTTGAGGTAGAGCCACGCCCCCACGCCGAGGGCGACGACGAGAAGGAGCAGCCGGCTGGCTCGCATGCGGTTTGCACGATTGTACGCGCGTGCGCAGGACCGGCGGGCTCGACGGGCGGAAATTCCCCGGTCTGTCGCCGGTTGTCACCCCCGTGACGCGTCTTCGCCGGCTCCTTTTTCCGCTCCTCGTTGCCGCCGCCCTTGCCGGGGCGGGATGCTTCACCTTCCGCCGGCCTGAAGTTGTCTTCCGGGGGGTCGAGCTCGGATCACTCGATTCATCCGGCGCCGCGCTGGAAGCGTCGTTCGACGTCACGAACCCGAACCGCTACCGGATCGGTGTGCAGCACCTGTCGTACCGGTTCAAGGTGAATGGCCGCGACGCCGGCGGCGGCGCCGCGAACGAGGAGACGGTGCTCGAGCCGAAAGCGACGACGCTCGTCAAGCTGCCGCTCACCCTCGACTGGTCGAAGGTGAAGTCCGCGGGCCTCGACTTCCTCTTCTCCGGCGGAATCGACTACGCGGTCGAGGGAGAGATCACGTTCTCGACGCCGATCGGCGTCTTCGAACGTCCGTACCGGCACGCCGGGCGCTGGTCGCGCTGATCAGGCGGGAGCGCCGAGCTCGAAGCTGCGGCGGACGTCCGGCCGCGTCAGGACCCGGATCTCCCAGATCGTCAGCGCGAAGCTCAGGCCCAGGAAGGCTCCCGCAAGCGCCGGGGAGCGCGCGAGGAACCCTCCGAACGAAAGATTTCGGTTGAGGAGCGCGATCCCCACCACGAACGTGACGATCGCCAGCGAAAACCAGAGGAGCACGAGAGCCGCAACCCGCCACGCATTGCGGTATCGAAGGAGACCCACGCCTATGGGGATGGCGAGCATCTGGGTACTGATCGCGAGCGATCGCGTCACGATGACCTGTGCGATCGCCGCGACACCGGTGAGGAGAAAGAGAACCGCGACGATTCTGACGTCCCGGAAAGATTTCATCGTTCCCCCCTTCGTGCCAGGAATGGCACAGTATCGATCAGAACTCCGCCGCGGGAAAGCCCGTACGAGAACGGCTCCGGGTCATGTCCTAGGATGAGCCGTGGCTTCTTCTCAGCCGCAGCTCTCGGCCCGCGCCCCCCGGAGAAGGGAAACCGCCCGCGAAGCCATCCTCGCGGCGCTCCTGGGCGTCGTCGTCATTTTCCTGATGTTCGTCGGCCGTGGGCAACCGTTCAGCTGGCGGCACGCCGCCTACGGCGCGTTAGTGGGGTTTTCGATCTTCGTTTCGTGCCACTTCCTGCATTCCCTGGGCGCCGAACCCCTCATGAGGTGGGTCGGGCTACCGCCTCCCGCCGCCGCCGCGGTCATTTTCTTCTTCGGAGGACTTCTGGGAGTGATGGCCGCGACACTTTTTTCCCAACTCATCCATCTGACGAGGTTCCATCTTTCGAGCGGCGACCTCGCGATCTCGCTCGCTGTGGGTGGCTCGGTGGGGGCGGGCGCGGGCCTCGCGTTCTATTCGTTCGGGCTCATGCGCGACCGGCTCGCGGAGAATGTCGAGAAGCTGAAGGCCGCGGAGTTCGCGGAGAAGGAGCTGGAGCTCGCGCGCCTGATCCAGAAGCGCCTCCTCCCGCCCGGTGAGCTGCAGGGCGATTTCTTCCGCGTGTCCGCGAGAACTCTCCCCGCCCGATTCATGGCCGGCGACTTCTACGATTTCTTCCATGAGCCGGACGGGACCCTGGGGATCGTCGTCGCGGACGTCCTCGGCAAGGGGATCGGGGCGAGTCTCATCATGGCGTCCGTCAAAGCCGTCGTCCCGTTTCTGTCAGCGGGGCGCACGGCGGCCGAGACTCTGTCGGAGCTGAATCGCAAGCTCACCGCCGAGCTCGCGCCTCGCGAGTTCGTCGCACTCTGTTTCGCGCGGCTCGACCCGCGCACGGGCCGCCTGGAGATCGCCAACGCGGGGCTCCCGGACCCCTATCTCGTTCGGAACGGAACGGTCGAAGCCTGGAGCGCTCCCGGCCCGCGTTTTCCCCTCGGCGTCCGCTCTCCGATCCAGTACGAGTCGTCCACGGTGACTCTTCGGCCGGGCGATTTTGCGCTCTTCCTGACCGACGGACTTCCGGAGGCCACGACAGCGGGCGGCGACCCGTTCGGGTACGACGCGCTCGCCCAGGCCGTGGGCGCTGCCGCGAAAAGCGACGGGAGCATGGTCGATCACTTGATCGATGGGATTCGCGCCAGGACGTCGGCGACGCTGGAGGACGACTGGACCGTCCTGCGCCTCGAACGCCTTCCGGGTTGAATTACGCCCGGAACGA
>DASQJK010000136.1:0-3327 GCA_035631095.1 Thermoanaerobaculia bacterium | reverse complement strand
GACGGGTACGTTTCGATCGAGGTGGGGCCGCATCTCGCGAACGACACGCAGGGCACCATCCAGGAGGCGCGGAGCCTCTGGAAGGCCTGCGGGCGGCCGAACGTGATGGTCAAGATCCCGGCCACAGAGGCGGGAATCCCCGCGATCCGCCAGTGCATCGAAGAGGGCATCAACATCAACATCACGCTTCTCTTCTCGGTCGAGCGGTATCGCGAGGTGATGGAGGCCTACATCGCCGCGATGGAGGCGCGAGTGGCCGCCGGAAGCCCCGTCGAGTCCGTCCGTTCCGTCGCGAGCTTCTTCGTCAGTCGCGTCGACACCATCACCGACAAGAAGCTCGACGCCCGCGCGAAAGAGGCGGCATCGGAGCGCGAGCGGATCCTTGCGAAGCAGATCCGTTCGAAGCTCGGCATCGCGAACGCCCGGCTCGCGTTTCAAGCATTCGAGGAGACCTTCGGAGGGACCCGTTTCGCGCCGCTCTCGCGGGCGGGCGTGAAACGGCAGAAGCCCCTCTGGGCGTCGACTTCGACCAAGGACCCGTCGCTGCCGGACCTCTACTACGTCGAGGCGCTGGTGGCTCCCGACACGATCGACACGATGCCGCCGGAGACGCTCGAAGCCTACCGGGACCACGGCGACCCGAAGATCCGCATCGAGGACGATCTTCCGGGAGCACGCGCGGCGTTTCGAGGGCTCGAGGAGCTCGGCATCGACCAAGCGGGGATCTTCCGCGACCTCGAGGAGGAGGGAGTCCGCAAGTTCTCGGATTCCTACGACTCGCTGATGAAGACTCTCGGCGAGAAGCAGAGAGCCGTGGGGGTCGCCTGAAGCTCGAGCTCGGGTCGGGGGCAGGCGCCGGCGCTTTCCAGGACGCTCTCGACCGCCTCGTCACGGAACGCGCGGTGGAGCGCATCTGGGCGGAGGAGGCCTCGTTCTGGAAGAGCGAAGAGTCGCACCGGCGCACGATCGAGAGCGCGCTCGGCTGGCTGACGATCGCCGACCGGATGGAGCCGGGCATCGCCGAGCTCCGAGCGTTCGCGGCCGAAGTCTCCAGGGACACGGACCGCGTGGTCGTCCTCGGGATGGGCGGCTCGAGCCTCGCGCCGCTGGTCTTCTCCGATTCGTTCCCCGCCGCCCAGGGGTCGCCCCGCCTCGAGGTGCTCGACTCGACGGAGCCCGCCAGCGTCCTCGCGATGCTCCGCGGAGGAACGGCGTCGCGGACGATGTACGTCGTCTCCTCCAAATCGGGGACGACCCTCGAGCCGAACGTCTTCTTCGATTTCTTCTACGCCGAGGCGCAGAAGGAGCTCGGTGAGAGAGCGGGCGAGCGCTTCGTCGTCGTCACGGATCCCGGCTCGGCGCTCGAGAAGGAGGCCGGCAAGCGGAAGGTCCGGCGCGTCTTTCCGGGCGATCCGCGCATCGGGGGCCGGTACTCGGCGTTGTCCAACTTCGGGATCGTTCCCGCCGCCCTGGCCGGAATCGACGTGGCCGAGCTGCTCCGGCGAGGCCGGGAAATGGCGGAGCTCTGCCGCCGGCCCGGCCGGGACAACCCGGGACTCGCTCTGGGAGCGGCGATCGCGAGTCTCGCGCTGGCGGGCCACGACAAGCTCACCTTCGACGTGGGCGCGCCGATCGGCCGGTTCGGCATGTGGACGGAGCAGCTCGTCGCCGAGAGCACGGGCAAGGAAGGCAAGGGGATCCTTCCCGTCGAGGGCGAGCCTCTCGGCGGTGTGTCCGACTACGGCCGGGACCGCCTGTTCGCCGCGCTCCGGCGTTCGACGGACGAGGACGGCTGGCGCCACGTCGAGCGGCTGGTCTCGGGCGGCCATCCCGCCGCGCGGAGCTCGGTCGATGACGCGCTCGACCTGAGCGCGCAGATGTTCCTGTGGGAGTTCGCGACGGCCGTGGCCGGGCGCGTGCTCGGGATCAATCCGTTCGACCAGCCGAACGTCCAGGAAGCGAAGGACCGCACGAACGAGATCCTGCAGGGAGGTGGCGCGGACCGTGGCTCGCCGGGAACGGGGGGAGGGGAGGTCGCCGAGCTTCTCGCCTCCATCCGCCCCGGAGACTATTTCGCCATCCTGGCGTACGTTCCTTCGACGGAGGAGCACGAGCTTCTCCTCTCGGAAACGCGCCTGCGCGTTCGCGACTCGAAACGCGTCGCGACGACCGTGGGTTTCGGGCCGCGGTTCCTCCATTCCACCGGGCAGTTCCACAAGGGCGGTCCGCCGAGCGGAGTCTTCCTGCAGATCACGGCCGAACCGCGTGAGGACGTCGCGATTCCCGGCAAGCCCTGGAGCTTCGGGCAGGTCGTCGCCGCGCAGGCGGCAGGAGACCTCGCTGCCCTGCGGTCGCGGGGCCGCCGCGCGGCGCGTGTTCATCTCGGGCCGGACGTGGCCGCCGGGCTGAGGGAGCTCGACCGCGCCGTCGCCGGCGCTCTCGAAACGGGTGGAGGACGCAGAGCATGAGCGCCGTCATCGCTTTTCCGCCTCGCATCGAGCCCGAAGCGGCCGCGGACCGCGAGCCTCGACCCGAAGAGGAGATCCGGCCGCCGTTCACGCTCGTGATCTTCGGCGCTTCAGGGGACCTCACGCGGCGGCTCCTCGCGCCCGCGATCGCCCATCTCCTGCGCGACGGCGCCGTCTCGCCGGACTTCGCGATCATCGGCTGCGCCCGGTCTCCCATGAGCGACCAGGACTTTCGCGCCTATCTCGACGGGGGAGCCCGCGAATTCACGCCGCCGACGCAGGGACGGCCCGGAGACCTGCCGCCGACGGTGCGATACGTCGCCGGCGATTTCGCGGATGCGGGGTTGTACGACCGGCTCGCCGCGGCGATCAACGAGGTCGAGACGAAGCGCGGGGGCGCCCGCAACCGGATCTTCTACCTCGCCACGCCGCCGGAGGCCGACCCCGAGATCGTCGCCCACCTGGGCGAGAAAGGGCTGGCGCGTCCCGAGGGCGGCTGGGCGCGGGTCGTGGTCGAGAAGCCTTTCGGCCACGACCTCGAGTCGGGAAAGCAGTTGAACGACGAGCTGCGCTCCGTCTTCCGCGAGCGGCAGATCTATCGGATCGACCACTATCTCGGCAAGGAGACCGTCCAGAACATCTTCGTGCTGCGGTTCGCGAACGGAGTCTTCGAGCCCCTCTGGAACAACCGCTACGTGGATCACGTGCAGATCGCGGTGTCCGAAACGGTCGGGGTGGGCCACCGCGCCGGCTACTACGAGTCCGCGGGGGTGGTTCGCGACATGTTCCAGAACCACTTGCTGCAGCTCCTCTGCCTGACCGCGATGGAGCCGCCCGTCGCGTTCGAGGCGGACGCCGT
>DASQJK010000135.1:0-17037 GCA_035631095.1 Thermoanaerobaculia bacterium | reverse complement strand
CGCGATCGACGAAAAAAGAGCTGCGGCTCGAGATCTGCAGCAAGTGCCATCCCTTTTTCACGGGCAAACAGAAGCTGGTCGACTCGGCCGGGCGCGTCGAGCGGTTCCGCAAGCGCTACGAGAAGAAGCCGGCCTAGCCTCCCTCCGCGTGACGGCCCCGTCCGCCCCGGTCTTCCCTGTCCTACCGTCCCTTTAGGGGCCGGAAATCCGTTTACTCCGCTGACAGCTGAAAGCTGACGGCTGAAAGCTCACGCACATGCTCGAAAAGCTCGAAGACATCCGACGCCGCTACGAGGAGATCCGGAACCGGCTCGCCGATCCGGACTTCGTGCAGGACCATCGCGCCGTCCGCGACGCCCAGCGCACGCTCTCGGAGTTCGAGCCGATCGTCGCGAAGATCGAGGAGCGTAATCGCATCGCACGCGAGCTCCAGGGTGCGAGGGAGCTGACCGAGTCGCTGTCGCCCGGCGATGAGCTCTACCAGATGGCTGCTTCGGAGCGC
Organism: Thermoanaerobaculia bacterium; assembly: GCA_035631095.1. Lineage (GTDB taxonomy): Bacteria > Acidobacteriota > Thermoanaerobaculia > UBA5066 > Gp7-AA6 > JALYUA01. Next base: position 16,535 of record DASQJK010000135.1, on the reverse strand, counting down.
GCCGCCCTCTCCGCGCAGCTCGAGGGCATCGAGGAAGACCTCAAGATCCTCCTGCTCCCGAAAGATCCGAACGATTCCCGCAACGTCTTCATCGAGATCCGGGCGGGCACAGGCGGCGAAGAGGCCGCGCTCTTCGCGGGCGAGCTCTTCCGCATGTACGAGCGGTACGCGGAGCGGCGCCGCTGGAAGGTGGAAGTCGTGGATCGCGACGACACCGGCATCGGAGGCCTCAAGGCGATCACGGCGCTCGTCGAAGGCGCCGGAGCGTACTCGCGGCTCAAGTACGAGGGCGGCGTCCACCGCGTGCAGCGCGTCCCGGCGACGGAGGGCTCGGGCCGCATCCATACTTCCGCCGCGACCGTGGCGGTGCTGCCGGAGGCGGAAGACGTCGACATCCGGGTCGAGGACAAGGACATCCGCGTGGATCGCTTCTGCGCGTCCGGACCGGGCGGGCAGGGGGTCAACACGACCTACTCGGCGGTGCGGCTGACGCACATCCCTACCGGAGTCGTCGTGCAGTGCCAGGACGAGCGGAGTCAGATCAAGAACAAAGCGAAGGCGATGCGGGTGCTCAAGGCGCGGCTGCTCGAGATGGAGAGGGAGAAGCACGAGGGCGCGATCGCCGCCGAGCGCAAGAAGATGGTCGGCTCGGGAGACCGTTCGGAGAAGATCCGTACCTACAATTTCCCGCAGAGCCGCATCACGGACCATCGCATCGGGTTCACGACGCATCGCATGGCGGACGTCCTCGACGGGAACCTCGACGAGCTGATCGAGCCGCTGACCCAGCACTTCCAGGCCGAGAAGCTCAAGGACGAGCTCGCCAAGGCGTGAGCCGACCTTCCGCCCGTTGACGATCAAGGAGCGCCTCGACCGCGCCTCCGACGAGATCCGCAGCCGCGACTCGGAAGCCACACTCTGGGACGCGCGCATCCTCCTCGCGCACGTCCTCGGTCACACCAACCCGCTGGGGCTCGACCCGAGCCTCCCGGTGCCGGAGGGCCCCGCCGGGCGCTTTGAAGACCTGTGGGCGCGCCGCCTCTCCGGAACCCCCGTCCAGCACCTCGTCGGCGAGTGGGACTTCTTCGGACGGCCGTTCCGCGTCGACGCGCGCGGGCTCGTCCCCCGTCCCGAGACGGAGGTCCTGATTCTGCAGGCGCTCGGGGCCGCCGCGGGAGCGCGCAGCGTGCTCGACCTCGGCACGGGAAGCGGGATCATCGCCGTCACGCTGCTGCGCGAGCTGCCCGAAGCCCACGCAGTGGCGCTCGACGCCTCCCTCGACGCGCTCGCGCTCGCGCGCGAGAACGGCATCCGGCACGGCGTTCTGTCCCGCCTGCGGCTCGCCGCCTCCGACTGGCTTTCGGCCGTCGCCGGCGCGGAGTTCGACCTCGTGGTGTCGAACCCGCCTTACCTCGCGCGCACGGAAGCGGCGAGACTCCCGCGAACGGTGGCCGCGCACGACCCCGCGCTCGCCCTCTACGGCGGCGACGACGGGCTCGACGCGATCCGGGCGCTGCTCGACGGCGTGCCCGGTTTCCTCGCCTCCGGCGCGCCCTTTCTCTTCGAGATCGGCTTCGGGCAAGCCAACGAGGTCCTCCGGGAGGCCGCGTCGAGGCCCGCGTGGCGCGTCGAAGGAATCTCCAAGGACCTCGCCGGGACCCCCAGGGTCGTGCGCCTTCGCCGCGCCTGACGCGCGCGTACAATCTCTCGACGGATGGATCGCTTCCACGTAGAGGGTCCCGCTCGTCTGGAAGGAGACGTGGTCACGGCGGGCGCCAAGAATGCCGCCCTGCCCTGCCTCGCGGCGACTCTTCTTTCGGCGGAGCCGGTGCGGCTCACGAACCTCCCGGACGTACGCGACATACGCACCATGCAGCGGCTGCTGCAGCACGTCGGCGTCTTCCTGGCCGCCGAGCCGGGGGGAGCGTCGACGGTCGAAGCGCGGCAGATCGGATCCGCCGACGCGCCCTATGACCTCGTCAAGACCATGCGCGCTTCCGTCCTCGTGCTCGGTCCCCTGCTCGCCCGCGCCGGCACGGTCCGCGTCTCGCTGCCGGGCGGCTGCGCCATCGGAGTTCGACCGATCGACCTCCACCTCGAGGCTTTCCGCAAGATGGGCGCGGAGGTCACGCTCGCGCACGGGTACGTCGAGGCGAGCGCCGCCCGGCTGAAGGGCGCCGACATCCCGTTCCAGACGGTCACCGTGACGGGCACCGAGAACGCGCTTCTGGCCGCCACGCTCGCCGACGGGACCACGCGCCTTCTGAACGCGGCGCGGGAGCCCGAGGTGACCGACCTCGCCGATCTTCTTCGGGCGATGGGTGCGCGCATCGCGGGGGACGGCACCGAGACGATCGTCGTCGAAGGGGTCGAGAGCCTCCACGGCGCCGAGCACTCGATCGTGCCGGACCGCATCGAGGCGGGCACCTATGCGATCGGGGGCGCGCTGACGCGGGGCGACGTCACGGTCCGCAACTGCCGTCCCGGCCACCTGAAGGCCCTGACCACCCGCCTCGCCGCGAGCGGCGCCCGGGTCGAGGCGGGAGACGACTGGCTCCGCGTGCGGGCGGACCGCGCTCTCCACCCGCAGGACGCCGCGACGGCCCCTTACCCGGGCTTTCCGACGGACCTGCAGGCGCAGTGGATGGCGCTCGCGACGGGGATGGACGGGGTCTCGACGGTCACGGAGACCGTGTTCGAGAACCGCTTCCAGCACGTGCCGGAGCTCGTCCGCATGGGTGCGAAGATCCGGCTCGAGGGACGGTGGGCGGTCGTCGAGGGACCTTCGCCCCTGACGGGCGCGAGCGTGATGGCGAGCGACCTGCGCGCGTCCGCTGCGCTCGTCCTCGCCGGGCTGGCTGCCGAAGGCGAGACGACGATCGACCGCGTTTACCACCTCGACCGAGGCTACGACCGGATGGAGCTCAAGCTGGCGGCGCTCGGCGGGAAGGTGGTGCGGTCGTCGTTCCCGACGGGTACGTTCCCGATACCGGCGATCGCGCGCGGCTGACTGGAGTCGGTAGTCGGTAGTCCGTAGTCGGCGGGCGAAGACGGTAGACGGTAGACTGCGCGCGATGGCTTCCTGCCTGTTCTGCAAGATCGCGTCGGGCGAGATCCCGGGCAAGACCGTCTTTTCGGACGACCGGATCTACGCGTTCGAGGACATCGCCCCGAAAGCGCCTTTTCACGCGCTCGTGATTCCACGCCGGCACGTCGCGCGGCTCTCGGAGCTCGAGGCTTCCGACGCGCCCCTCGCCGGCGAGCTCTTCGTCCGCGCCGCCGCCATCGCGAAGGAGCGGGGCTTTTCCGATTTCCGGCTCGTCGTCAACGACGGAGCCGGGGCGGGCCAGTCCGTCTTCCACCTCCACGTGCACGTCCTGGGAGGGCGCCCCTTCACCTGGCCGCCGGGCTAGGAAGGCTTCGGCGGGAGCGGAATCGGCTTGCGGTCGGCGGGGATCGCGGCCGGGTCCGGGTAGATCGTGATCCGCGCCTTCTGGCGAATCTCCTTCATCCACTTCTCGGCTTCTTCGTTGAACAGACGCTGCTGCGAGTTGCGGCGCATCTCCTCGGCGACGGAGTCGAACGGTTGGGCTGCGGCGCCCGCGGCTTTGCGCTCGGGGACGTAGTACTTGTCGTACTCCTCCCGCGCCCGTTCCTCGTCCGCGAAGGCGATGGGACGGAATCGCTCCTGGAGATAGTTCTGTACGACGATCTGGCGTTCGAGGGCCGCGCGAACCTCCTCCGGCGTCATGCCGGCACGGGCGAACTCTTCCTCGGGCTTCTTGCCTTCCGCCGTGAGCCTCTCTCGCAGGCGCTTGACGGCGCCGTCGATGGCGGAGGGCTCCGGTGTCGCCGGACCGAAGCGAAGCGCCTCGCGGTACTCGAGACGCTCGTCGATGAGAGCCTCGATCACGCGCTTGCGATGCGCCGCGGGAGTCTCTCCCGGCAGGGGCTCGACCGCCGAGATCACCATCGCCTTGCGGACCTCCGTCTCAGGGATCGCAACTTCGTCGACCGTCGCCGCGATCCGGTCGACGATCTCCGCTCTCGAGCACGGCGCCCCGCACAACGCTGCCGCAGCAACCGCCACGGCCGGGAAGATGAGGCGGCGAACGTCCATGCCGCATGATAACGCCCCGAGAGCGCGTGCTATTTTCGCGGCCGTGCCGGAAACGAAGCCACGGGGAAGCCTCTGGATCGTGGGCACGCCGATCGGCAATCTCGAGGACCTTTCGCCGCGGGCGCAGCGGGTGCTTGCGTCGGCGGACGCGATCTTCTGCGAGGACACGAGGGTGACGGCGAAGCTCGCGGCGCGCTTCGGCCTCGGAGCAGCCAGGATCTCCTGCCCCGCGCCTCGAGAGCGCTCCCGCGAGCCCGAGCTGCTGCGCCGCCTCGCCGCGGGCGAGAAGGTCGCGTTCGTGTCGGATGCCGGAATGCCGGCGCTCTCGGATCCCGGAGAGCGGCTCGTCGGGATGGCGTCCGCCGCGGGGTTCCCCGTCTACGTCGTCCCCGGGCCTTCGGCCGTCTCCGCCGCCGTCGCCCTGTCGGGGTTCGAGGCGGTCCCCCACGCATTTCTCGGATTCCTGCCGTCGCGATCGGGAGAGCGGCGGCGAGTGCTCGAGGCGCGGCGGAGCTCTCCCGACGCTCTCGTCTGGTTCGAGGCGCCCCACCGCCTCGCCGCTTCGCTCGAAGACGCAGCGGCGGTACTGGGCCCGCGGCGGGCGATCGTGGCCCGAGAGCTGACGAAAATCCATGAGGAGGCCGTCCGCGGCACTCTTCCGGAGCTCGCCCGAATCTTTCGCGAGCGGGGCGAGGCGCGCGGTGAAGCGACCGTCGTCGTCGAGGGAGCGGCGCCGACTGAGACCCCGGCGACCGATGAACAGGTGGACGCAGCGATCCGCGACGGCATCGCGGGGGGCCGGAAGACCCGCCAGATCGCGCGAGACGTCGCCGCCGCGACGGGACGCAGCGCGCGGGACGTCTACGCGCGGGCGGTCAGGCTCCTCGACCGCTGATCCGCGGCGGAGGCCGGCCGCGGCCTAGACATTCTTCTCCCGTTCCCGGCTCTTCGTCGTCGCCTCGTCGAGGTCGCGCGCCGCGATGTCCAGAAGCGCGAGGTCCTCCTTCGGCAGCATGTCCGCGTCGCTGTCCGGCGCGATCAGCTCCGAGGCCTCCGGCGGCTCACGGCCGTCCAGGAAGCGCTGCTGCCTCGCGAGCTCCGCGGCGAGCGGAGCGTAGATCGGCCGGTTTCCGGCGTCATCGGCGTAGTCCCACAGGCCGTTCGGGCAGTGCCGGTCGTCCTCCCATCCCGGGTGGTTCAGGATCGGGTACCAGCAGAGCCCGTGGATCTCCACGCCGAGGCGCGCCGCCGCGCGGGTCTCGCGACCCACGTACCGGAGCCACTCCGGACGGGTCTGCGCCTCGATCCCGGTCTCCGACACGAAGAGAGGGCGGCGGTACCGCTCCCACACCTCGCGGAACATGTATCGCAGGGGAAGGTGGTGCGGGTGAGACGGAACGAGGACCGCGCCCTCGTGGATCCACTGGTTCTGGATGTAATAGTTCACGCCGATGATGTCGAGCGCCTCTTCGCTCCCGCCGAGCTCGGGCCGCTGGCGGCCGGCGATCATGTCCCACGCCTGGAACTGCGACAGCCGGTAGTTCTCCGCGAGGAGCCGGTCCTGTGGCCGTTTGGGGCTCGCGATGATCTCGATGATCGGCTCGGGCGAGATGATGCGCGCCTTCGGAAGGACGGCGCGGACCTCCGCCGCGCCTACGAGGAAAGCGCGGACGAGCTGTGATTTCAGATCGTCGCCGCGCTTGATCGCGAACGGATTGAAAAAGCCCTCCTCCCCTCCCGCCCAGGACATGAACGAGATTTCGTTGACCGGCGCCACGAACGGAGTGTCGTCGGTCTCGCCGGCGAGCAGCTGCGCGAACGCCCGCGCGAACCGGCGGAAGCGCTCGATGAACTGGGGCGTGAAGGGATCGACGCCGTCCGGGAAACCGAAGTGCAGGAGATCCCACATGACCTGCGTGCGCGTCTCCCGCGCGGCGCGAAGCATCGGCACCACGCGGCTCCAGTCGTAGCGCCCGTCTCCGCGGTCCACGGAGTACCACGGCACGCCGTCGCGCGCCGCGCGTATCCCGACCGATTGCAGGCGCTCGTAGTCCTGCTTCGCGAAAACGTCGTGGCCGGTGGAAGCAAGCAGGTCCAGACGTCGCCGGTCCCGGCGCCGGAACTGCGTCGAACACTCGAATCCACCGATGAAAAACGAACGAAACAGAGACTTGTCAGTCAACCCGATCTTCCGATGCAAGGATGGTTCCCGCGGCGGCGATCACCAGGTCATTCTCGCGAGGATCGAGGCGTAGGTCTCGATGCCGTCCCACAGGTTCTGGATGCGGAGGTTCTCGTTCGCGGCGTGCTGGTTGTTGTCGTGGTTCGCGATCGGAACCCCGACCACGTCGGTCGAGAGCTTTTCGCGGAACAGGTACATCGGGATGCTTCCGCCGAGCATCGGCATGGATATCACCGGACGGCCCGCGGCACCCGACACGACGTCCACGAGCGCGCGGGAGGCGGGCAGGTCCATCGCGGTCCGCGCTGCCGGGTAGCCTGCGCCCCACACCATTCGCGCGACGGGACTCTTCCGCCGCGCCGCGGCATCGGGCGCTTCCGCCACGACGGTGTATCCGCGCGACCGAACGTGGTCCTCGACGGACCGGCGGACGTGCTCGAGCGTCTGATCGGGTACCAGGCGGAAGTCGATCGAGACGCTCGCCTCCGTCGGTATCGAGTTGGTCGCGCGGGGGCCCACGTCGCCGCCGGAGATGCCGCGCAGGTTCAGAGCGGGCCGCTGGATCGCGGCGAGCAGCGACTCTCCGCGGCCCTCGGTGCGCGGCAGAGAGAGCTCGTTGCGCAAGGCGTCGTCGACGTCCGGCGCAGCGGCGATCGCTTTCCGCTCGAGCTCTCCGAGAGGGCGCACTTCGTCGGAAAAACCGCGCACGGTGACGAACCCCTCGGGGTCGCGCATGCTGCCGACGAGATCCACGAGGGCCGCGACCGGGTTCGGGGCCCAGTTCCCGTAGTGCCCGCTGTGCAGCCGCCGCGTCGGGCCGTAGAGCGTCATCGTCAGATCCGTGACCCCTCGCGCGCCGAAGAACACCTGCATGCGGCGGCTCTGGTGCACCGGCCCGTCGAAGAGGATCCAGAGATCCCCCTTCAGCCGGCTCGCGTAGCGCTCCAGCAGCGATGCGAGATGCGGCGAGCCGGCTTCCTCCTCACCTTCGAAAAAGAATTTGACGTTGACCGCGAGCGGGATCTTTGCCGCCCGCAGCGCGTCGAGCGCGGTGAGCAGGCCGACCACGGGAGCTTTGTCGTCGCTCGCGGACCGTCCGTAGAGGCGCCACTCCGGCGGCACCGGGCTGCGAAGGTTCTCGAGCGGGATCTCGCGGCTTCCCGACTCGAGGGGGCCGTCGCGCAGCAGCGGCTTCCAGGGGTCGCCCGCCCAGTCCTTCGGGTCCACCGGCTGGCCGTCGTAGTGCGCGTACAGGATCAGGGTCCGCTTCGCTCCGGGGGTTTCGAGCGACCCGAAGACGGCGGGAGGGGCGCCCGGAACGCGCAGGTACTCGGGACGAATACCTCGCCTCTCGAGCGCCGATGCGACCGACGCGGCGCTCTTCTCGATGTTCGCGGCGTCCGACGCGACGTTCGGCACGCCGAGAAGTCCCGCGAGCTCCCGGATGATCTCCACCTCGTGCGCCGAGCGGTACGCCCGGACGCGCTCGCGCACGGCGGCCGCTCCGGGAACGACGGGCCCCGCGCCGGCGCATGGCCGGGCCAGCGCGGCGACGGACGCGAGGACGGCGCAGGAAGCCGCGATCCTCCTCACGCGATCGGCTCCGGCAGCGGCGCCGGTACGGCGGGAGCCACGTCGCTCGCCGGCTCGCGCCGCCCGAACCCGACCAGCAGGATCGCGACGGCGGCGGTCAGGACCATTCCGGCGGCGCCCGCGATCCGGTCGGCGGCCGCCCCCTGGCCGAGGAGACGGAGGGCGGAAGACCCTCCGAACGCGAGCGTCCCGAAAAAAACCCATGCCGCGGGATGGTCGCGGAGCAGGATGAACGCCGTCACGGCCAGCCACGCCGCGCCGGCGGCCGCGGCGGCGAGCTCGAACCCGAACTCCACCGCGGACCTCGGCGACGAGGGAAGCAGCACGACGATCAATCCGACGAGGAGGAGAACGCGGACCGCGGGCCGTCGGAACGTCCTCTCCCTCCACGCGAGCGCCGCCACGGCCGCGAGGCACGCCGCCGCGACCAGCTGGCTCGAGGCCGACCCGAGGACGGCGAGACTCGGGAATGCTCGCTCGAGGGCGTTGGGAAGAGCGGGATCCGCGCGGAAGAGCTGTGGCACCCGCTGCGCGGCGACCGTGCTCACCCGCGAGAGGGCGGCGAGGCCGGCGGTTGCGATGCCGGCCCTGAGAAGGGCGTCGCCGAGGCTGCCCTGGCCGCGGAGAGCCCTGCGCCAGCCCGGCCGCGCCGAAGAGAAGAGAACGAAGGCGATGCCGGCCGCGCCGAGCAGGAGGAGCCACTGGACCGACAGCGAGATCGCCGCGATGAAGAGAAACGTCGAGGACGGCATCTCGGTCGAGTAGGCGCGGAAGATCGTGGGATACGCATTGGCCACGATCGCCGCGCCGAGCAGCGCGACGGGAAGGAGAGGCCGCAGGAGCTCCCGCCAGCGGAACTCCGGGCGCCGCGCGGCGCGAAGGAACAGCACCAGCCCGACGCCCACGAATGAGCCGAGCGCCACGATCCGGAGTCCCACGAGGAGCCAGTCGGCGGCCGTCCGTCTCTGGTAACGGTCGAGGAAGGACTCGGGAACGTGGATGGAGGGGAAAAAACCCGCGAGGCGAGGACCGTGGAAGATGGCGGTCAGGCGGGGAGCCGCCTCGCCGGCGGCGAGACGCTTCGACTCGAGCACGACCGTGGTGTCGACTCGCTTCGGGCGCGCGCGGGTCCCCACCTCCAGGACCGAATAATCCGCGGCGGGATACCCGAGCGCTCCGGCGGCGCCGGCGGCCCGCTGTCGGGCGCGGACTTCCGTGGGAGCCGCGGCGGCGGCCGCCGCTTCCTCGGTGGGGTTGAGGAATCCGATCACCCGTCCGCGCCGGGCGTCGACGAAGACCTTCCACTCCTCCTTCTGAAGCGGCGCGTAGAAGCGCGTCACCCAGAAGTTGAGAGGGAGCGCGGCCGCGGCGAGCGCGCGGAAACGCTCGACACCGGATTTTTCGACGACGTACCGCGCGGCGGCGTCCGCGAAGCCGGGCAGTCGACCGGTCTCGCCGGGGTCCGTCGAGCGCACGTCCGCGTCCTCCGCGAATCCAGTTCCCCCGTAGGTGACCGAGCGGAAGCGATCCACGGAAATCCGATTCGCCGTCAAGAACCGCCTCGAGATTTCCGCGGCGCGCGCCGGGCTCACGTCGTCGCGGACGGGAAACGGCGGGCGGGAGGGCACGAGCCACACGGCCGAGAGCACCGCCGCGGCCGCGGCGCACGCGGCCACTACCCGCGGCGCGAGGCGCCGCACGGGCGGCGCGGGAGCCGCGACGATCGCCCTCGGCGGCGGGTCGGGGGCGGAGCCGAGGTCCGCGTTCGTCGCTCCCGCTGCGGAATCGAAACCGCCGCGCCGAGCGGCTCCCACCGCGGAAGCGATCAGCGGCACCAGGAGGATTCCCGCTGCGATCCCGCCCGAAACGATGTAATACGCGTCGTGCGATCGCAGCATCACGAGAGCCGTGTAGAGCGCGTCCACCGTGAAGTGCCAGACGAGGAGCGGGAGAATGCCGAAGCGGACGAACACGAGCCCCATGACCACGCCGGCGCAGCCCACCTCGATCCCCCGGATGTAGAACGGCTGATTCGGATAGGCCGAGTGGCCGAACCCCCAGATGAAGGCGGGCAGCACGATCGCGACGAAACGGCCCGCGCCGAGCCGCTCGAGGAACGAGATCGAGAACATCCGGCTGATTCCCTCCTCGGAGACGGCCGGGAGGAACCCGATCAGGAGCACGGTCGCCCAGGGAAACGCCGTGCTCAGCATGTCGCTGTAGTTGACTTCCGCGGGCGCCCACGCGCCGAAGCGCGCTGCCACGACATAGAAGATCGCCTGGTAGGCGCAGAAGAAAGCGACCAGCGCGTAGCCGAGCAGCACGCCCTTGAAGAACCGTTTCGAGCGGAACCCGGCGCGGGAAAAAATGCCGGAAAGGGAGAGGTGCTGCGGGAAGCGCTCCCGAAACGGAGGCTCCGCCGCGGCTACGACGCACGCGATGCCGGCGCCCGTCGCGAGCGCGCCGAAGAATCCGAGCACGAGCTGCTGCGTGAGGTGGCTCGAGAGCGGGCTCTTCGTGTCGTACTCGTAGAGCGTGAGCGGGAAGTTGTTGAGCGTCGCCAGAAGCGCCAGCACGAATCCCGTGATGCCGAACGCAGCGACGGCTCCCCAGCGGATGTCCTTGCGCTGGATGCGTGAGACGAGGACGCCGAGCATCGCCAGGGCCGTCAGGAGCAGCCCGAACGTCGCCGCGGCGCCCGCGGCCGTGTTCTTGGACCGCAGCGTCTGGTATTCGCGCTGCCACGCCTCCGGAACGTGCACGAGCTCCTCGTACCCGGTGACTTCGCCGCCGGACACGGTCGTCCTGTAGCGCACCGTGGCCTCTCCCATCCGGAACGCCGGCCGCTCGTCGACGAAGTTCCAGTCCGTGCGGTTCGGGCGCGCCAGGGGGGCCGCCTCGATCGGCACGAGCGCCGACGCAACGAGCCCGCGGGACGTCAGGAACGCCCAAGCGAGCCGCCGTGCCGCCTCGCGGTCCAGCCGGGCGCCGGGCGCCGCCTCGGGTCGCACGGACTCCCAGGACACGAGATCTCCGGTCGGGCTGATCGAAACCCGCTCCTCTGCTTTCTCGCCGGAGCGGAACCATCGCATGTCCCAGTGCCAGACCTTCGCGTCCTTCCCGTAGAAGCGGGACGCGCGCTCGAGGCCGAGCTCCCTCTCGAGGTAGATCTTCGGCTCGTCGTCGACGCCGAATCGCGCGGCGAACCGCGTCCCCGCCACGGAGCGCCCCTGCCGCGAGAGAAAGCTCTCGGCGAGCACGCGCGCCCGCGCTCGCGGGACACGGAAGTCGATCGACGCCTCCGGAAACGCGCGTCGGTAGAGCGCCGCCGTGATCGCGGCGCCCGCCACGATGACGAGAAGACAGACAGCGATGAACCGCCGGTCGCGTGCGTCGAGTCCCTGCGGCGTCATCCGACCAGCACGCTCCCCCCGTTCACGTTCAGAATCTCGCCCTGGACGTGGCGCGCGAGATCGGAAATCAGGAACAGGACCGCGCCCGCCACGTCACGGGGGGCTCCCACCCGGCGGAGAGGGATCGAGGACTCGATCTCCCGCCTCCGTTCGGGATCGGAGAAAGTGTCTCGCGTCATGTCGGTCTCCACCCACCCGGGCGCGACGCAGTTGACGCGCACGCCGAGCGGGCCGAGCTCCATAGCGAGCGACTTCGTGTACGAGATCACCGCTCCCTTGGACGCTGCGTAGGCCGAGTGGTTCGCCTCCCCCCGCTGCCCCGCCGTCGAGGAGACGAACACCAGGGTGCCCGCCGCCTGCACGAGGTGCGGGACGGCGGCGTCCGTGACGAGGTAGGCGCCTCTCAGGTTCACCGACATGGTCCGGTCCCACACGTCGAGATCGCCTGCGCCCGCCCGGTCCTGCTCCCAGAGCCCCGCGTTGTTGACGAGGGCATCGAGGCGGCCCCACGCGGTGATGACGTCGCGCACGAGCTGGCGTGCCTCGCCCGGATCGGCCACGTCCCCCGCGAGCGCCATCGCTTCCCCGCCCGCCGAGCGCAGGTCCCGCACGAGGGCGTTGGCCGAGGCCTCGTCGGAGCGGTAGTTGATCGCCACGCGCGCTCCCGCTCCGCAGAGAGCCTCGGAGATGGCCCGGCCGATTCCGCGGGAGCCCCCCGTGACGAGGGCGGTCCGGGGCGCGAGGTCGAGCGTGAATCGTTCCGCCAAGGTGGCGGGTATCTTAAGTGAGGAGTCACGGGACAGTCAGAGCGGACAGCGGAGAGCTGACAGCTGACAGCTTCCCCTCTACCTGCCGGCGATCAGGCCCGCCACCCACGCGGTCAGCGTTTCGAGCGGCGGAGCCGACGTCTTCAGCAGGACGTCCACCTCGGCGGCCTTCGCGAGCGCGCGCGCGAGCTCCGGGGCCGTGTAGCGCGCCGCGCGCTCGGCCACCTTGAACCAGAGAAACGCCGAGACCTGACCGTCCGCGGAGGCAAACGGCGATCGTCCGAAGGGAGCAACCGGTTCGGAGAGCCTGGGGAGCACCCCTCTCTGGAAGTCGGGGTAGCGCATGCCGGCGTGAAACGCAGGCGCGCCGCGGCCGGAGAGCTCCGAACGGATGAGGAGCATCCGGCGAAGCTCCGTCGTGACCATGCCGAGGAAGATCTGCGGCCAGGCGTAGGGCTCCCGGTCGAGGTCCCGCTTGCCCGCTCGGATCGGGCGGTCCGAGAAGAGCCGCTGGAGACGCCCGAGCGCGTCCGAGGCGTCCCGCCGCCCGATCGCGTCGTAGAAGGGGTAGATGTCCTCGGACGCGGCGTCTTCGACCTCCGCGCGGACGTCGGCGGCCGTGATCCGCCCGCCGGGCTGCGCCATCTCGAGCAGCTTGTCGAGCTCCGCCGCGAACGCGGCAGGGACGGCGTCGGTCTGGACGAGCAGCCGCTGCAACGCGTCCGCGTCGAGCGCGACCTCCCGTTCCTTCGCGCGCGCCCGGCCGAGGCGCGCGAGCTCGCCGGCCGGCTCGTCGCCGATCTTCCATCGCACCAGGAGCCCGTCCCGCGCGATCTCCTCGACGAGATCCACGCCCGTCGGAGGAGACGCGGCGGTCAGAATCGCGACGGTCCCCTCATTGCCGCGCTCCAGCAGGCGGCGGATGGCTCCGATCAGCACCGCGGCGCCTCCCCGCTCCTCCGGCAGCTCGCGAAGGATCTCGGCGAGCACCGTGGCGGACTCCCGGCGGCGCGTCCTTTTCGCCGCGGCTTCGGCGGTCTCGAGCGGATCGCCCGCCGGCAGGTCGAGCGCGGAGAGAAGCGCGCGGGTGAGCCGGAAAGCCTCGCGCCGTCCCGAGGAGGAACCGGAGGTCCAGCTCTCGACGGCGCCCTCGAGCAGCTTGCCCGGGCTCTCCGAACCGAAGAGGGCCGTCACGTCGTGATGCACGACCCGCCGGGGAGAAAAGAGCGAGCGGTTGACGAGCGCGTCCGAGACCGCGTCGGCTCCCGCGTCGGAGGGGAACCGAAGCACCTCGGGATCGCCGCCGAGGCCCTCGAGGATCCGGCTGGCGGCTTCCTCGACGAAGAACGGGATGTCGCCCGTCACGAGGATGACGGAGGGCGCGTCGTCGAAGCGGGGAATTTTCGCGAGCGGGAAGTCGGCCTTCGCCACGAAACTTCTAGCTCTCGAGAAGCCCCTTCTCGGCCAGCTCCTGGCAGTCCACGCAGTGCGGTGCCCAAGGAACGGCGTTGAGCCGTTTTTCGCTCATCAGGATTCCGCAGTTCATGCAGTTGCCGTAGACGCCCTCGTCGATCCGGCCGAGCGCCTGGTCGATCTGGAGGAGCGTGTTGCGGTCGTTGTCCGACAGGGAGTAGAGAAACTCGCGCGTGTAGGAAGAGACCGCCTTGTCCGCGATGTCCTGCGTGGCTTCTTCGCTCGTCTCTTCCTCCGCATTGCGGGTCTTCGCGAGATCCGCCGAAAGGCTGGCTTTCTTCTCGTTCAGCAGCCGCCGAAATTTCTCCATGTCCTTCTTGGTCATTTTGGCGGGGCGAGCGGTGGATGTCGGCATGCTCCCTACTTTCTTTTCCCCGGCCTGAGGCTCCGGGGTTCGCATTGGAACGCGGGATCATACCCGAGAATTCCGGCGTCGCGTCGAGCGAAATCAGCCCTGTTTCGGCCTCTTCTTTGCCCTCTCCCAGAGCGACTTCCGCGAAATGCCGAGACGCTTTGCCGCGAGGGTCCGATTGCCGCCGGCGCGCCGGAGCGTCTCCTGAATGTAGACGTCGGAGAGCTCCTTCAGCGTCCACCGGCGCTCGGCGGCCGCAGCGAGGATCGACTCCGGCGATCCGAACGATCCCATCGGAAGGTCGTCGGGGCCGACGTCGGCCCCCGGGGCGGCAAGCGCGGCTCTTTCGACGACGTGAAGCAGCTCACGGACGTTTCCGGGCCACGTGTGGCGGGAAAGAGCGCTCTCGGCGCCCCGCGTAAAACGCCTCGCCGGCCGATCGTAGGAACGCGCCGCGCGTTTCAGGAAGCCGCGCGAGAGAGGGAGGATGTCTTCCGGGCGTTCCTGGAGTGGGGGAAGGTGAATCGTGACGACGTCGATCCTGTAGAAAAGGTCCGCGCGAAAGACCCCCTGCTCGACGAGCGCCGAGACGTCGCGGCGCGACGAGACGACGAGGCGCGCGCGAAAGGAGTGCGATGTCACGCCGCCGAGCCGCCGGAAAGTCTTCTCCTGCAGAACGCGCAGGAACTTCGCCTGCGCCGCGGGCGAGAGCGACGAGACGTCGTCGAGGTACGCGGTGCCGTCTGCGGCGACGTCGAGCAATCCGCGCTTGGATGCAACGGCTCCCGTAAAGGCGCCGCGCTCGTGGCCGAACAGCTCGCTTTCGAAGAGATCGTCGGAGAGGTTCGCGGCGTCGATGCGCACGAACGGCCGGTCGGAACGCGCCGAGGCGTCGTGGAGCGCGCGAGCGAGCCGGTCCTTTCCGGTCCCGCTCTCCCCGATTATGAGGACGGTGCTGGGCAGGTCGAGCGCACGCTCGAGCGCGGCGACTTCGCGAGCGAGGGCCCGGTTCCTCGTCCGAAACAAGGAGCCGAGCGAGCCGCTTTTCGCCATGGGATGGCGCGCTGCGGCCGACTTACTCCCTCATGGCGGCGTCGAGCCGCCGCTCAAAGTGCCCCGTCTCGTTCTCGGCGTCGCCCCAGAGGCGCTCGAGCGCGTAGAAGCGCCGGGCCTCCTCCTGGAACACGTGGAACACGACATCGCCGTAGTCCATCAGGATCCAGTTGGCGGTCTCGAGCCCTTCGACGGAAAGCGCAGGCCCGAGGGCTTCCGCGATCGCGTCCGAAATCGCCCGCGCCTGGCGGTCCGAGCCTGCGGTGGACAGGACGAAGTAGTCCGCCATCGTGGTCAGCTCGGTCAGGTTGAAAACGAGGACGGCAGCGGCTTTCTTATCGAGCGCGGCGGAGAGACCGTCGCGAACCCGGTCCCGGGCGGAGAGGTCTTTCAACGCTCGCCGGCTCCGGATGTGTAGAGGCCCTGCTTCGTGATGTACTCCGCGACGGCGGGAGGAACGCGCCCCGCGGCGCCCGCTCCCCGCGCCAGATCTTTTCGAAGCTCCGTCGCAGAGATTCTAACCGATCCGGCGTCGAAAACCTCGAGACGTCGAGCGAGGCCAGGGACTTCCGGAATGACCAGGCCTTCTTTTCCGTAGGGCTCGCGGTAAAACGCCGCGACACGCGCGAGCCGGACGATCTCGTCCGGTTCTTTCCAGCGGGCAAATCCCGCGAGCGCGTCGGTTCCCATCAGCAGCCACAGCTCATCGTGCAAGAGGCGGGCCGACAGCTGGCGAAGCGTGTCGACGGTGTAGGAGGGCCCTTCGCGGTCGAGCTCGCAGAGTGAAATGGACCAGTCGGTCCGTCCCTGCAGCGCGAGGGCGAGCATGGCGACGCGGTGGCGCGCATCGGTCGGAGGCGCCTCCTTGTGCGGAGACTGCCGGACCGGCAGGAAGAGGACGCGCTCGAGACCGAACCGTTTCGTCGAAGCGTCCGCCATTGCCACGTGGGCCGAGTGCACCGGATCGAAGGTCCCTCCGAAGACGCCGACTCTCACGCGCCGGTTTCCTCGAGAGCGGGACCGCGCGCGGGCGTCCCGGCGAGGCGGAAGAATTGCCGCACGAGCTCGTCGAGGCCGCGATGCGTCGCGCCGGAGACTTCGAGGAACGGAAGGCCGCGGCGTTTCGCCGCTTGACGGATGGACTCCGGCCTTTCCGGGTCGGAGACGGCGTCGGACTTGGACGCGACGAGGATCCGGGGACGCGCGGCGACCTCGGGCGAAAAAGCCTCGAGCTCCTTTTCGAGCACGGCCACGTCGTTCTCCGCGTCACCCGTGGTCGAGGCGTCGACCAGATGGCATAGAAGCCGGCAGCGCTCGACGTGCTTCAGGAAACGGATTCCGAGCCCGGCGCCCCGATGCGCGCCCTCGATGAGCCCGGGGATGTCCGCGACGACGAGGGTCTGGTGCTCGTCTCCCCGGACGACGCCGAGGTGGGGGACGAGCGTCGTGAAGGGGTAGTCGGCGATCTTCGGCTTCGCCGCGGAGATGGCGGAGATGAGCGTCGATTTGCCCGCATTGGGAAACCCGACGATCGCGACGTCCGCGAGGAGCTTCAACTCGATCGTCAGACGCCGCTCGGTTC